>JAHJDP010000097.1 GCA_018831195.1 Candidatus Eisenbacteria bacterium
GCCTGTCGGGATCGAGCGGGTCCCAGCGGCGCCTCTTCTTGAATATGGAGTCCAACCCAGGCCAAAAGACAGTCAGCAGAATGGTCACCCATCGCTGATCAGGAACTTCGCCATGAGCCTTGAGGATTGGGTATAGAACGGTATCCTTGCGGGGATCGTGTGAATCCCCACCATGCATGAACAACAGCACCTCATCCCAGAATACAAACTGCGGAAGAGGTGCATCCGTCAGGTTTAGGTTCGTCAGTAATGACTGGTAGGCATTGCTTTGCAGCTCCTTCTTAAGTTGCTCAAACCACTGAGCCCATTTTGTCTCGCGCACGACACTCCGGCCTCTCTGGCCGGGCGTCGTGCGCCTCACATGGGCCAACTAGGGCGTCGTGCGCCTCAGGATTTTGAGCAGTAACTGAACGCTACTGGCTATATGTACTCCCCGATTTGGCTACCACCAGATCGGGAGTTCATTCAGTGTCTTGCAATGTCGACACTTGCAACAGGCGGGCAAGCTAGCAAAATACTCGTGCCCACGCGTGAAGCGAATGTGTACCCTCTTGCCATTAAGCCTGGCGAGGAGCCTCTCGCATTTTATGCATCTCCAATCACGGCCTTCTTGACCGACATACGATTTTGCTTTGGAATTTTTCATATCCATTTCCTGGGCATAGCTCGCCCTTCTCTCGGACATATATTTCTATGCCGATTGACTTCAAACCCTCACACCCCTGCAGGGTTCTAGTGTCTATGGAAATGGACTGGTTGCTTCAGGGGTTAATCAAGCATCGGAGGATACACATCGCAACGCTCAACAAAGCTCTGCTCACAATCCACTCCCCATTGCGACTCACTTATCGCACCTCCTCAAAAGGACCTCCCGATAACCTCTCGATATCCTTTTGACACCAGTAAACTGGTTAAGTGAGTGGATCTGCCTTTTACTTTTCTGTTTGCTCCTCAGCTGAACCTCAGATGTGCATGCTGCCAATAGGATCTCTACCCACCATTGTGCAAGCACCCATAACCTAGCGCGCGAGAAACACAATCGTCAAGCGAAAGAGCTATCACAAAATTAAAAATAATTGTCCCCATTGCCCTCTCCCAACCCCCTTTTACATATAGAGAGCAGTGCCCCGGGTTCAACTTGATGTTCCGGCCAGCCAGAGCCAATTGTGGACAGGGGAGACTCTAATCGCCTTGAAATAAACAAGTTAAAGCTTGCAGGCCAGAGGAGACAATTCACGTGAAAGCAGCCATCTACGCCCGCGTCTCATCGCAGGAGCAGCGGGAGAACCAAACCATCCAGACCCAGCGGGAGTTCGCGGAAAAATATTGCGATCTCCACAAAATAAGCGTCATCGATATCTACTCCGATGACGGCGTCACCGGCACCCTGCCCCTCAGCCAGCGCCCCGCCGGAGCCAAGATGCTCGATGATGCCCGCACCGGCAAGATCGACACCGTTCTGTTCTACAAGCTGGACCGCCTTGGCCGCGATCCCCGGTTGACCCTGGAAGCCATCGACCAGCTGGAAAAGTGCGGTGCAAAGATCAAGTCCATGACCGAACCGTTCGATTCCGGCGAAGCGACAGGACGGTTTCTTATCGGCATCCTCGCGAGCGTGGCCGGGCTGGAACGCGAGACATTCCTTGAGAGATCCCATGCGGGCAGGGAACGCCTGGCGCGAGAAGGCGCATGGCTCGGCGGGATTGTGCCATTTGGCTATCGGGTCGAGGGTCGAAAGAAAGACGCCCGGCTCGTCGTCAACGAGGAGCATCTACCCACTGTTCCAATATCCGAAGCTGATATCGTCCGGATGATCTTCGACTTGTCAGCCAACAAGGGCTGGACCTGCGGGGCCATTACCAGGCACTTAACGGACCTCGGTATCCCCCCAGCCTATGTCAAGGACGGCCGCAAGGTCGCGACGAGAGGGAAACGGAAGCAAGGTACCGCCGGGGTCTGGTGGCCGGGAAGGGTCGGATTGATCATCCGCAACACGACCTACAAAGGTGTCCACTACTTCGGCCGCCGGGCGAAACGAATCAAGGAACCTATCAAACGCCAGGTCCCCGCTATTGTAAGCGAGGAAATTTGGGACAAGGCTCAAAAGACCCTCAAGAGGAACCTCATGAACTCCCCCCGCGGTGCCAAGAGGCGTTACCTGCTCAGGTCACTGATCAAATGCGGGATATGCGGCCTCAACTTCGGTGGCCTAAACGACCACAATGACACGCCATACTACCGCTGCGGAGGGAAGAGGAAACTGCGCGGCATCTATGGCAAGACAGGAGAGCCCTGTCGATCAAAATACGTCCCACTCGCAATTGAGGATATGATCTGGGCCGACCTGGAAGAATTTCTGCGGAACCCGGGCGATGTGCTGAAGACGCTGGCCGAGAATATGGACGGCCTGGAGGATGATGACTCCATCGCCAAGAGAGAACTCGAACTGATCCAGGAGCAGCTCAAAGAGAAAGATATTGAAAGAGGACGCATCCTGAACCTTTATCGCCGGGGCACGATCGACACCGCCCTCTTGGACGGCCAGATGACCGACATTGAGACGGAGCGCCAAAACCTCACACAAGCCCTCGTGTGCGTGCGGGAGCGCCTGGGAGGCGTCCAGGCCGCGGCGACCCGAATTGACTCGGCTGAGGCCCTCCTGAGCGAGTTAAACGGGCGACTGGACGGCACTCTGACGTGGGAGCTTAAGCGGGAGATCGTGGAGACGCTTGTGGAGGGAATTATTGTGGAGACGGTCGAGAAGAAGAATGGCAAGAAGGAAGCTATTGTACATGTGACCTACTGTTTTGATAAACCGAATACCGTACTTACAAACTACACGGACTCTCGTGCGAGTCGCAAACAGGGAATAAAAATTGACCGATCTGGGAAGAAAACGAATACCTGTCTTACAAACCACACGCAGATTCGTGCAATTCGCTCGGAACAGCGCCGCAATTGACTGGAACAAAGGCGCGGCCCCGCCGGTTACTGGCCTCATGAATCGCACGGGCAATCAACTCCTTGCCGGTGCCGCTTTGACCGAGGATCAAGATCGGGAGATCACTGCCCGCGATCGGTTCGAGATCCTCAAGCCGCGAGAGGAGTTTCATGTCGCGGGTCAGAAAGGTTCCGACACCGAGACGCCGGTGCCTCCTGTAATACCCGGAGGCTTTCAGCCGCACTTGAGAAATCCCCGCACCGCCGGCGGCCGTATCCGGCTCTCGCCAGGGACAGCGCAGCCAAAGTTCTTCCAGCATATGGTGAGCTTGGCTGACTAGATCCGCCCTCTTGATGCTGTTGAGAAGACCACGGGATTCCAGCAGCAGCTCCCGAATCTCACCGAGCCTTTTCATCGATCCCGTCTCGGTGGGACCGCCGCCGGGTTGCCAGGCCACGGTCTTGAAAGCCCGCTCCGCGAAGAGAAGCTCCAACCGCCCCATTTCGAAGGGATCGCCGACCGCCCTGAGCTCTTTGAGGGCCTCGTTGGCTTCAGCAAAAGCTTCATCCGACCCCTCTCCCAAAACGATCTTGGATGTGGCAAGTAGAATACGGGCCGCCGCGGCTTCCATCTGGTCCGGTATCTTTCGAGCCAAATGATAAGCTGCCGCGGCTTCACGTTTCGCATCCTCGGGCTGATCCAACGCCAGATAACATTCGGCCCTGCGGCGATGCACCTCGCACACGACATCGCCGTCGGGCGCCATCTCATATCCGCGACGATACGCTTTATCCAGCCTTGATAAAGCCCCGAGGGGATCCTCTTCATCCAGATCCAGATCGGCCTGAAACTCCAGAATCAGCGCTTCCTCCCTTGGCGAACCGGTGTTTAACAAAAGAGCCTTCGCCCGTTGAGCGGAAGATCGAGCCGCCGGGATCGCACCGCATCTTCGGTGAAGAAGCAGCGCCGTCAGGTGGAGCCGCATTTCAATCCGGGGATCTCCCAAACGCCGCGCGCGGCGAAGCGCGGTGGCCAAGACAGGCCTCGCCTCCGCGAGAGCTCCACTCTTGATACAGACAATGGCGAGATTGAGGCTGACATGGACCGTGCGATTCCACTGCCCTGTTTCCTCATAAAGATGATTCGCATTGTGAAGATGATCGCGGGCCAGAGACCAGACACACCGATTTTTGGCTTGAATCCCGAGTGCGACCAGAACATCGGCCTCGCCGCCGCGATCGCCCACCTGGCGGTACAGCACCCGGGCGGTTTCCAGCTCCCTGAGAGCTTCATCACCACGGCCCAAACGCATCAGAGAAAGGGCCATGACATGATAAAAACCAGCCAGTTGTCCGGCGGAACATCCATGATGAGGTTTTAATGTATACTTTTGACAGAGAACCAGCGCCTTTTTATACTCGCCGGTCTCAAAAAGGATATCCCTTTCGAGACGGTCCCATTCCACCGGTCTCTTGCTGTTTTGCCGCAGAGAATGTGAAATGGAAGATTCCAAGTCTCCAAGCGCTTCCTGTCCGCGGCCGAGATTCCAAAGACTGGTCAACCGGGCCAACCATACCTCTTCCGCACCAGCGGACCGGTTGGGGATCTTGGGATTCTGGCCGTTGTTCAGCAAGATTTCGGATAGACGGAGAACCTCCTCATACGATTCCGTACGAATGTGCAACCGGAGGAGATCGAGATTAACATCCGCCGCACCCTGCATTTTCAGGCTAGAGTTTTCCATAGTGGCCTCCCCTCATGAGGAGCACTAATCTCTCCAACCAAAAACGCCATCCCCGATGGGGCTCGGGCGTCTTTTCCCGGTGCTGAATCCTCGATCCTCTTCGGACTTCAATGGATTCACCAGGATTTTGAATGCAGGATTTTGGTCGGTAAATCGAATCATCCCCGCCGCCGGGATTGGAACGATGCGGCAAAGAATCCGGGTCTCCATCCGATTCCACCGGTGCCCGTTCGTAGGCCTGCGTATGAGCCCAAACCCGGCTGGCGATGCCCCATCCTCCTAGGGTCGATAGAAGGAAGGTCGCCAGCAGGAGGACCCATAACATTCTTTGATGTGCGAACATTTGAGACTCCTTACTTTCTTGGCACACGAAGCAGTAAATTATAGGATCCTTCGGAAATGGCATAGACATACCCTGGTCAAGACGTGGAAACCGCGTCTTGAATAACGGGCACATCCTTTGCCAGGGAGAATCCCTTTCCTGGGATCCTGGGAGGCGAGTCACTGAGGGGACTTGGGATAATCCCAACAGTGTGAAATGCACCCGAGTCGGCCGGATGAAAATTGATCAACTCGAATGACTTTTACTAATTGTGCAACAAATATTACCAATTGATCGGAAAATTGTCAATATGCAAAGGTAAAGGTCGACGGATCTGAATCCGCCGCGGGTCAGCCGCCCTATACTCTTCCTTGAAGAATCCGATCGAACAGCTTGTACGACATTTCGACTTAGTGACGACATCAAGCCGACATCTGGATCTTCACCGCACATTGTATGCCAACACTGCCCACATCCTGCTTGGGAAGTGGAACTCCATCTTATTTAATGACAAGGTGATAACTCGTCCACTTTTGGCGGGCTCAGGAAGAGAGCCGGCCTGTCGAGATTTCGTCGCTCTGATCAGAGCTGCAGGCCGAACCCCTCACCCCGCCCAAACGTGCATTCCCCACGAAGATTCATGCTTTTCGCAACGGAGATTTCATCTCCCGTGGGGAGTCTCGATAGGATGTCAAATCATACGGAGACGTAACCCCCTTACCAGCAATGCGCTACAAGTCCTCTGCTTGAAAGGTGACGACCGCCCTTTGTTGGCACATCACCTGCATATTGATTCAGCAGTCATGAGTCGCCAGGAGCCTTGACAGGCCGTGGCGATGGAAGCCGCCGTCGGTGGACTGAAACGGCGGGCCACCAGGCTCGCCCTTCCCGCTCCCTTATAGACACACCCCATTGGGCGGCGGCTTCCATTAAAAAGCATCTCCGGCGGTGACGGGATCTTAGATGATCTCGTCTTGGCCCCGCCTCCCCTCACCCCTGCTATGCATCATGGGCCTCCGCCGGCAGTTCTCGTGTCCCTCCGCCGCCACAGCGGGCGGGTCCCTTGAGGGCCCGCCCGCAAGACTTTTCCGGCCGGCGGGAACGGAATAGCCCTTCCGGGGAGGCAATTTATGGGCACTCTGCAGGTTGGTTTTGAAACTTTGCTTCGCGGATTCGATCCCGAAATTCTTAAACAGGATTCTTGCGTCGCCTACGGACTCTGGCCCGATCTGAGTTTGTGCTATGTCAATAGGGGCTGGAAAGAGTTCGCCTCCAAAAATGGAGGGGATTCGGATATATCAAGCCGGTGGCGTCTTGGAAGCAGAGTCTTGGATGCGGTCTCGGATGAGTTGAAGATATTTTATCAGAATGTCTACTCTCAATGTTTCAGTTATTCAAAACCCTGGTCGCATGAGTATGAATGTTCAAGTCCAGAATTATTCCGGCGTTTTGAACAGACTTTCTTTCCGCTCAAAATGAATGAGGGGCTTCTGGTCGTCAACAGGCTCCTCACTGAAACGCTGCATGATCCCGCCGAGCATATTGCGACAAGCCCCGATGAAGAGTGGTATCGGAATGAAGCCGGTATTCTTCGCCAGTGCAGCAATTGCCGCAGGACACAGAATATCGGCTCTCTCGACCGGTGGGATTGGGTTCCCGAGTGGGTCCGTCAACCGGCGGACGCCACCCGGTTCGTGCTCTGCCCCTCATGTTTGGATAGCGACTATGCGCACCCGTAATTGATTCAGCCTTCATAGGCGTGTTATTTTGCGGAGTTCAGTGCGGCCGTCAGCTGCGCTAAGATATCCTCTTCCGGTATGATCGTTGAAAAGAGCTTTGCGGCCATTGGAACCGCATCCTGAGCCGGCAGGCAATAACCCATTTTCGCAAACCGGCTTCTGAAACGGCTGACCTCTTCCCCAACTTCTTTTTTCTGCACAATGACATCGGCCATGAGCTGGGCCAAGCGGGCGAAGTCGGCTTCTTTCATTCCAAACCGGGTCATCTCTTGCACACCCAGCCGGATCCCGCTCGATTGAAGGAACGACTCATCATCGGGAAGAGCCTGATAATTGCAGACAATATTGCTTTCTTCGAGACGCATCGCCACCTCTTCCCCGGTACCATGCTGGGCCACGCGCACGATGACCTGATGCGTACGAGTATATCCATCCGCCGGATCCCCCTCGACGGAAAGTCCCGCGTCCGCCAAGGCCTTTGCAAAGGCTTTGGCATTAAGTATCACCTGCTTTTGATACAACTCCTTGAATTCATTCATTTCATAGGTCGCCATCAGGAGGGCCAAGAGGGTCCCCAGATGATGATTGCTTGTGGAACCCGGGAAAGCGCGGCTCTTGATATCGTTCCAGAGACGCGCCGTCGGTGAGCCCTTCGGCAAATTCCCGACAATGACGCCGCGCTGGGGCCCGAAAAATGTTTTATGAGTGCTTCCCGTCACCAGATCCGCCCCTTCCTGCAGTGGTTCCTGGAAAGCGCCGTAAAGACCCAGGACATGCGCCATGTCGAAGTGAATGATCGGCGGATCCTCAAAGTCAGCAACAGCGGCCCGCGCTTCACGAACCGGTTCGGGATAAAGGAACATGCTCTTGCCAAAAACGATCAGCTCGGGTTTATGTTCCTGAATGAGTTCCACCATCCGTCCGACATTGATTTTGTATGGGTTGTCCTGCTGAATGGGGAAATTGACTACAGACTCCTGGCCGGTTTCCGGATCGATCTCGACATAGTTAAAGAGAGCCCCCATCGGCTGGCTGCTGAGATGTCCGCCCTTGGTCAGGTCGTTATTCATGACGAGACGCATCCTGCGGAAGGTGCCTTTGGGGCTCTTGCGGTTTACAAATTTGGTGACGCCCTTGAAGAGCACCTCATTGGCCATCTGGCCGCTGATGGTTCGCAATTCGGCCCGCTCGGCGCCAAAGAAACGGCAGATCTCTTCCCGCGCTTCTTCCTCGACATCGCGGATAAAATTGATCCCCTGGTAGAAATAGACCTCGTTGCCCTTCATTGTGCGGTGTTCGGCGTAGCGGCCGGAGGGGTCGCAGATCTCGCAAAGTTTAACCAGAAGACTCGGCGTGTTCTCTGACGGGATAAGATTCACACATCGCTTCTGCCGCCAGATATTGTTTTCTGTCGCCCTCTCAACCAATCGCATGGCTTTCTCTTTCAACCCGGCCATCGTCCTTCTCCTTTTTTGCCCGTCAGACCCCATCCGGGATCCATCGCATCTTATCCAATGATCAGGATTCTCCCCTCAAGCGCTCAGCGCCGACGATGCCTTACCTTAGCGAATTTTGGGGCTTTCCTGCAATGGGTTACGGCGTTCTATGGCTGCCGGGCGGATGAAATCCTCGAGGGAGTGTAAGAAACCCTTTTATTATGTGGAGGCCTTGCTAATCTATTGTGTTCAATGGGTGCTGATCCTATCATTGTGGGACACGTTACGGTGTGGGTTGCGGCATAAGCTGCGGCCTGAATTGCGGCAAGGGGCGGCGCGGGGCGGCGGCCCCGATCCCGCCAGAACCCTGAAAAGGAGAGGACATCCCGGCCATGGAGATCCGGAAGACGATCGAAGAGATGGAATCCAGGATGCCTTGGATCCACTGGAAGGTATTAGAACCAGCCCAGGTTCAACCGATGCTGGCCAATCTTGGGTACGACGGATGGTATGACCGCTGCAAATACGATGTCATTGCCTTTCATGAAGAGGGCGAAGAGAAGGCTCTATTGATTTGGAATCTCGCCGTTGGACCTGACCGGGAGAATCCGGCCAAGTCCTGGAATTAGTCCTCCTCTATCATCCGCCTTATAAAGCTCGGCAACGCAAAGACCGCATTGAAGAGTCCGCAATTCAGATATTTCAGATCATCTTCCATCGAGGCCAGTCTTTTAGATCGATCCAAACCCCTCGGATCCTGCCCCTTCGACGCCACACAGAACGCCCAAAGAAATCCGGGATAGGTCGGCACCGTCGCCGTGTACATCGCGACCTTCGGGAATATTTTGCTGAGTTCTCGATAGACCAGCTTGGTCCATTCAGGATGGAAGTAGGGCGATCCCGCCAGTGTGCCGAAGACCCCATTCTCCCCCAGCGCCCGGTGAATAGTGCGGTAGAAATCGGCGCTGTAAAGCCCGATCGCCATCGGCGTGGGATCGGTTCCGTCAATGATAATGACGTCGACCGCTCCCTCGCGAAGCCCTTTGAGACGGGCGATCCCGTCTCCAATATTGAGTTTGAAGCGGGGATCATCAAACGATGTCGCGATCTGCGGGAAGTATTTCCGGCTGATTTCGCAGACCTTTTCATCGATTTCACAAAGCTCCAGATTTTTTACTTCGGGATGCCGCAAGGCCTCCCGGGCCGCGCCGCCGTCGCCCCCTCCGACAATGAGGATCCTTTCCGGCTTAGGGTGCACGAGCATGGGCATGTGGGTCAGCATTTCATGATAAATAAATTCATCGACGTCAGTAAACTGAACCGCCTGATCCAGCATCAAGATCCTGCCGAAAGCTTTCGTTTCAAAAACCTGGATTTGCTGATAGTCGCTCTGGCCGTTGTAGAGAATCTTCT
Organism: Candidatus Eisenbacteria bacterium; assembly: GCA_018831195.1. Lineage (NCBI taxonomy): Bacteria > Candidatus Eiseniibacteriota > Candidatus Eiseniibacteriota bacterium. The sequence goes on from JAHJDP010000097.1 coordinate 9,596, forward strand.
CAGTAACATAGGTGATGAATTCACTATCGCTCACCGTCTCGGTGATATAGCGCGTCATGTTCATCGCGATCGATTTTTTATCTGCCATCTTAAAATCCTCTCCCTGCTCCGCTCCAATTCCCGAACCCATAAAAAATGAGGACCCGGATTGAAATCATCCGGATCCTCAAGTCGTAGATCACTCTTTAGATCTTGGCAAGCCCTTGATCAAGATCGGCGATGATCTCATCGACATCTTCGATGCCGACGGCGATCCGGACCAATCCATCGGTGATGTTCGCTTGGCGACGGGCTTCGGGACCCAGCGTGGCATGGGTCATCGACGCCGGATGCTCAATGAGCGTTTCGACGCCGCCCAAACTCACGGCCAGGGTGCAGAGCTTGACCGAATTCATGAGGGTCTTGCCCGCTTCGAGCCCCCCCAGGAGTCCGAAGGAAACAACCCCTCCCCCGCCCTTCATTTGACGCTTCGCGACCTCATATTGCGGATGGGAGGGCAGGTAGGGATAACGCACCCACTCGGTCTTTGCATGGGCTTCGAGGTATTTGGCGACCTTCATACCATTTATACAATGGCGTTCCATCCGAAGCGCCAGGGTCTTGATCCCGCGCGCGACGAGGAATGAATTGAAGGGTGTGATCGTGCCGCCGAGCTGATTCAGGGTTTTGCGGAAATGAGTATAGTCTTCCTTGTTCTTCACCACGATGATGCCGGCCACAACATCGGCGTGACCATTTAGATATTTCGTCATCGAATGGACGACAACATCAACACCAAACTTCAATGGCTGCTGAAGGATCGGACTGGAGAAGGTGTTGTCAACAACAACACGCGCGCCTTTGGCGTGGGCGATTTCAACAACAGCCTTGAGATCGGCGACGACAAGGGTCGGATTGCCCGGCGTCTCGACATAGATCACTTTTGTCTCAGGTTTCATCGCCTCTCTGACAGCATTGGTATCGGATGTATCGACGAAGGTCGCTGTGATTCCAAAACGCGACAGGACCGTCTTAACGAGTGTATTTGTCGGCCCATATACGGCATCGCTGCACACAATATGATCCCCGGCATTCAACATGGAAGCGAAGGCCGTGTGGATCGCAGCCATCCCCGATCCGCAACCGAGCGCCGCGAAACCGCCTTCCAACGCCGCCACAGTTTTCTCCATCGATTCTATGGTCGGATTCCCCATCCGGGTGTAGATATACCCCTTCTCTTCTCCGGCAAAGAGACTGGCGCCGTGATCCACATTTTTAAAGAGGAAGGTGGAGGTTTGATAAATCGGCGGAATGACGGCGCCGCAGGCGTCGTGATGATGACCGGCGTGGACACATTGGGTGTCCATGCTTCGCATTTTGGGATCTTCCATGGCGGACTCCTTCATGGGCTTCGAGAGCCTGGGTTCAGATTCAGCAGTGTTTCTGGTGTCCCGCCGGGGTGGATACCCGGGGTGGCTTTCGGTTTCACCGTGGCGGATGAGTACAGTGTATCGAAAGGTTTGCGTAATGGCTAGTGTAAGATATTGGGTTATAACCTGTTGTTAGGTAGGGATTAGAAGCAAAATTAGACAGGGCGTTTGATGCATGAAACGAGTTCGGACCCTCTCTACTCCGAGGACGTTCTCTTTGGACGCACAACCATTTGAATGGATGAGGCGGGGAAAAAAGGCAGAGAGACAATTCTCTCTTCATCGAAATGAAACTCCTGATCCTCAATCACCAGTATAAATTCCGGTTCGTTGACCTCTCTACGTTCCGTTTGCGAGGAATCTGAACCGACCTCACCACGGATAAGAACGGCCACGGCGCCTTGTCCCGAAGCCTTCGGGAAAATCCTAACGAGATAGCTCCCATCCTCGGAAGCCAGTGAAAGAACCGGCGAATCAGTTGGAAAATAATTTTTCCCTTTCTCGGGTGAATCGGCCGCCAGGGAGAACGGTATTATCTGCTCTGGAGGCTTCAGAACATCAGCCTCCGCAATTCCCCAGGAGATGGGTTTCAGATCGATTTTCTGCTCCACCAATCGGTTGGCTATGATCTCCACATGATTTTCTCGCCGGCTGTTCACGACTCCTCCTTCATTTCCCGGAATACTCCTCGATTCCAACCCACCCGTTCGGTGTCAAGATCATCACTTCCTCCGCCAATCGCAATTCTTCCGCCTGGATTTCCTCAAGTGTAATATCCGGATTATATTTTTCCCGGATGGCGGCCCGGCCCGCATCGCTAAAATGAACCCATTTCAATTTCGGGCTCTTCAATTCTGAGAAATCAAAACTAAATAGAATTCTATCAGATCCATCCACACCCGAGCAGGATATATTCGCGCAGGCGTGATCTTCCATGAACGCCACCCTACAGTGTGTTCTCTCGGCTGAATCAAAGCTTGTTTTTGCGAAACTCAGAGCAGTCAGAATACCCTTTTGCAGGCATTCAGGATCCATCATTGATTGCGCTTCGGTCACATCTGCGCTGACGTGAGACTTCATTTTATCAAGATTCCCGAAATTTTCCTCTGAGAGAACAAGGTACAGTCCTCTTCCGGTCGGATTGTTTGTTCCAACGATGGCATACTCATTGACTCCATCACTATTTAAATCGATTCGATGGATAGCATCCATATGACCGGCATTTTCAAATTGCGCTATGAGTTTTCCATTACTGCTATCAATGATATCCAGAAGACTAAATGATTGACGCATGGATCTCCGCAAGGCCAGGATTCCCTTCGTCATCTCTCCAATCTGAACGGGACCGTAGATGCGCCACCAGTTCATATCCTCCCGTATCACCCCCCCCTCGAGGTCAAGATCCCGTGAGGATGCTTGCCAGATCCGATTTCCTTTCCTATCAAATATAGTGATCAAATCCGTCCGATTTACGCCACTCCCATGTAAAACCATAATCTCATTCAAACCATCCCCGTCCAGATCCCAAACATTGGATTTGCTGTGCCAGTGTTCGAGACCGTAATCTTGATGAAGAGGAGGTGAAGGGAGCTTCAATTTCATCGTTATCCAACCATGGCTATTTCGAACAACAATATCATTTCCCTCCCACACTGCGCTGTCCGGCTTATTTTGAGTGCTTAAAAGAATAAAAATCCAAAGAGCGATGAGGAGGATTGTGGATATGACGGATGTTACCATCCGCGAACGGCTGTAGGTGAACCAAGCCGTGATGGTGCGCGCCCCCTCAAGCAGGCCTCGACTTCGCCTTGCAAGAACCTCACCATACTCAACCTCTCTCGCCGGACCCAAGATGTCCCTGAGATCGTCAACACCTCGGATTTCCAATTGCCGTTTCGGGTACCTCTCACTAAGGGATGCCACCTCTTTTTTAAACATTTCCTTTTGTTGTCCAGGGACCCATAAGGTTTCTACATTGGAGAAAAAGCAGGCCCTGGCCTTGGGCTTCAATGTCGAGGCCTCAACCGGGGTGACGCGGTAACGATCCATGACACCCGTTGCGGCGGTTCTTCTATCGAGTTCGCAGATATGCCATCCCGGCGCCAGAGATTGCCATCCCGAAATGGCCGCAATGGCAAAAGGCAAACCAGCCGACCGGCCGACCAGAGTCGCCCCGGGCTGATCCCACCCCGTACCAAACCAGGTATGGGTCAGGTGCGGACCTCCCTTGGGTCGGAAGGGGTGCATTCTTTCCAAGACAGATAGAAAAGCCTCCTTCGCCTCGGGGCTTGTTGCCCCATCGACGTGGAGAATGGGTTTGGGTGATCGCCTAGAGACTGAATCTACTTGTACAGTAAACCGAAGCAGTTGCCCGCAGGACAATCCTGCAAAATCGGGGTGGGAAATCCTCATGTCCGGCACCTCGGCAACTACAGGCACAAATATCTCCACTGATTGCCGGGAGATGGGTTCTGATGACCCTTGGATCGCTCTCCCTGAAAGGAGATCATCTGTCTTTCGTTGCGCCTTGCCGACCGCTTCCAGGGCCGAATTTCCAGCTTCCCTCCAATCCTCACTCCCTGGAATATTCGGAACTTTAAACTCTAGGCATCTCTGTAAAGAGGTATGGATAACTTCTAATTCATCGGGGGAAAGCCCTTCCAATGGACATTTATTTATAAGGCCGGCGAGTTGATATGCTATTTTGAAACCATACCCTACCCACCCTTCCAACCCATGTGACAGTGCCAATTCCAGAAATCGAATTTCAAGTTTTATTTGAAGAAGCGGCGGCAGCCCCAGCACGAGGAGCCGTTGAAGTTCATCATAGAGATGATGTAGTTCAAGCGGTTTCATGATGTGTGGCTCGGCTAACCTTTAAATCTTGGAGAAGGACTCCCCGGAATTCGGAAGGATTCGGTGCAGTGATCATCCCACCTCCCCACCCCACACGAATTGTCTGTTCTCGGATGTCTGAAGAATGCGGTACACGAGATAGAGCCTCAACGCCAACTTCAACCGCACTAGAAAGTTACATCATTCTGGCTGGGTTGGCAAGTAAGAAGCCGACGGGAAAGGCAAGGGCTCCAAGAAATCCACAAGACGCTTACATCTGTAGATATTTTGGCTTTAGGCGCAAAATCGTGTTATAATTGTTACAGATTGGCCTTGCTGGAAACATCCTTTTACATCTTCGGCCGGTTGGCAGTTCCGGCCGGATTGAGCCCTCTTTAAGGGGCTTTGCGCCAAGAAGGAGTCTGCACCATGAGTAAAGCAACCACTCTATTAATGTTGGTGATGCTCCTACCGGTCTTGATTGTCGGCTGCAGCGAAGAGACCAACGTTGCGGAGCCCCAACAGGTACTGGATCCGGGAAACGGGAGCGCCCTCCCCATGGAGACATTGCCGGATGGCGCGATCCTCGAATCGGCGACCCTCTACATTTACGCCGTTGAGGCGAATCATCACACCATCAACGCTCACCAGATCACCACTCCATGGGATGAGATGACCGTCACTTGGAATAATTTCGGCGGTGGTTTCGCTCCTGAGGTCGTCAGTTCGTTTGTCGCCGATGCCGCCGATTGGCATAGCGTGGATTTGACGCCCCTCGTTCAGAGCTGGCTCGACGGCACCGCGGAGAATCACGGCGTGCTATTGGATCAAGCGACGATGGAGTTTCCCTTCGCCAAATTCAGAAGCACCGACTATTTCTATAACAATCCGTATATGGAAATTTGTTATCTGGTGGACGATCTTCTTGAATGCATGATTATCCCGGTGCTCGGCGACACCTATATTTGGGAATATATGCCGGATGAAAATTACGGCGGCAATAACGCCCTCTACACCGGTTGGTACAATGAGAATTATCTCGAAAAGCAGACATTGATCAAGTTCGATCTCGAAATCCAAGAGTGCGGCGAGTGTGAAGGCGGCGTCAATGAATTGACGCTCCGCTATCTGGGCTCATCAGAGGATCATGTCATCATCTACGCCGGCGATAAGCCCGATATGTCGATGATGCTCTTCAAAGGAATCGTTCAACCTAATGAAGATATCACTTTCGCGGGGATTGGCGATATGGGAACGATGGGTCCCAAAATCAATATCTGGGTGAACGAGAGGTTCCATGTCAAGATTCACACAAGCTGCTCCGAACCGATCGGTCCGGGGTTGCTCCGTGGAAATTTTAGAATATTAGCGGGCCGCAGCCGCCTCGGCGGCCCTCTGTGCCCCCTGGATTTGCCTTTCGATAAAGACGAGGCGATCTTTTACGCCCCTCATTATGCGGTGAAGGGCGGCAGGTAATTACGGCGCCGGTTTGTAATAGGTAAGCGCTTCCGGCATCCATTTCTGGAGCTGTTCGACCCGCGTTCCATGACTCGGATGGGTGCTGAGCCATTCAGGCGGCGCCGAACCGCCGGCGCTTTTCCCCATCCGCTCCCAGAATCGGATCGATTCCCGCGGGTCATATCCGGCCTTGGCCATATAGACAAGGCCGATATGATCCGCTTCGCTCTCCTGCGCGCGGCTGAAGGGCAGAAGAATTCCGACCTGTCCACCGATCCCATAAGCTGCCAGCACCACGCTGCGCGTCGTCTCGCTCTTTTCATTCAGGAGCGCTTCAAGACCCATCCCGCCGATTTGAAAGGCGAGATCATCGGTCATTCTCTCTCCGCCGTGCCGGGCGATGGCGTGGGCAATCTCATGGGCCATGACGGTCGCCAATCCGGCTTCGTTTTCAGCAACGGGCAGAATCCCGGTATAGATCGCCACCTTCCCGCCCGGAAGGCAAAAGGCGTTGACCGTAGCTTCATCACGAATCAGGCTGAATTCCCATTCATATCCGGGGCGGTCGGAGGCGGCGGCGATCTTCCTGCCGACACGCCGGACCATTTCAAATTCGGCGCCGGATTTCACAATCTCCGACTCCGAGAGGACTTGTTGGTAGCTCTCGAGGCCGAGGGCCAGCTCCTGGCTCTCCGGAATAAGATTTAAACTCCGGCGCCCGGTGACCGGCACGGTGGCGCACCCGGCGATCATGAACATAAGAACGATGAGAGCAACCCAGTGGAGATTGTATAAAGTACGAAGTTGGTTTTCTCTCTTCATGGACCTTCCCCTCCCTGGGAACAGTCTCGGCCTTCTAACGCAAGCGCACCCAGCGCTCCTGGGCGACAAGATCGCGCCCGCTCAAAAGACGGATCCAATAAATTCCCGCCGCCACGGCCCGGCCGCGGTCGTCGACGCCGTCCCATGTCCAGGAGGAGCCGGTGAGGGCGCGGGATAGAATCCGCCGTCCCGTCGGCGCGATAATCACTACATGATAGGCGTCGCGAGCGAGGCCGTCATCGGCCAAATGCAGTTTCAATCCGCCGGATGAGGGATTCGGCCAAATCTGCAGCCGCGATGCCGATCCCGCGACGGGATCCGCAACGCCGGATCCGGTGGGCATTGTGAAAGTCCAGGTTTCGCGGCTCTTGCGGGAGTGTGATTCTGCATCCACCGCGAAGACCTTCCAATTGTAGGTTACGCCGGGTATCAGAATATGATGAACGACGAGAAATGTATCGGCGGGAACCTCTTGTACCATCGGAAGATCAAATGGAGAGGCGGTCACATCCTGTATCACGACGCGGTAGGTCGGCGGCACACCCGAATCGAGATCTTCCGTCGATTCCCAGACAAGGGTCACGGGCAGCTCCGGCTCCTCGGAATCTCCGGGTGAAACGAGCGAAAAGGGCAGCGGATAAATGGGCGTCTCTGAGAAGATCGCCGCATAAACATCCGGAATGCCGGCACCATAATCATTGTCGGGAAAGGCCGAGTTATCGCCCGAGGCTTTGAGCGCTTGAATCACGGCGTAGGGATCCCACTCGGGATGCGCTTCCAGCACCAGGGCGCAGGCGCCGGCGATGATCGGCGCTGAAAAAGAGGTCCCGTTCCCATCCCCGTAGTCTGTGTCGCTCCAGGCTCTGGCGACAGCGGCCTTCCAGCCCCGCGCGCAAAGCTCGGGTTTGATCCGGTTGTCATAGGTCGGTCCGCGGCTGCTGAAGTTTTGTAGAACTCCGGCGCTGTCGACCGCTCCGCAGGAGAGAATCGTGTCGGCATCCGCCGGCACGCGGAGGGTCCCCGGATCCGGCCCATAATTCCCGACGGAGTTGACACAGAGGATCCCCTTGGCCGCGGCGATATCAACCGCCCGCGTAATGACGGCGGTATTGCCGTCGAGGTCCTCATACGTATAGCCTGTTAAATCGTCAAAGGTCAGATAGGTCAGTGAAGCCGAGGTCAGCCAAACACCCAAGGTGTCGGCCCACTCAAGGGCGGCGACATAGTTGTCTTCTTCCACGGGCAGCTCGCTGCGGGTGTCCTCGGTCTTGGCCAATACAAATGAGGCGCCGTAAGCGGGGCCGATCACATGTCCCGGGGAGTAGCCCCCGGCCGCGCTCCAGGTGCCCGTCCCATGGAATTGCGCATTTTCTTCATCTTCAGCCTCGTTTTGTACAATGCTGTCGCCATAAACATAATCATACTGCGCGACCAGATCGAGCGCGGCAAAGGCCTCATGATCGGTACGAAATCCGGTATCCAGCATCATCATAAGGACATGATCGCCGGTGATTCCCAGCGCATGCAGAGGTAGTACATTAATCTGATCCAGCTGCCAATAAGAAGGCCCATAATCCAAAGAGCGGCCCGCTTTCGGCGCGGCCTCCCGCCCCATATCCCCCGGATCCGATGACACACTCTCCGCCGGATCGACACCGCCCCGCGCCACAGGGATCACCTCTTTTACAAAAGGCAGCTCGATAACGCGGCGCAGGGTTTCGACACTCATGACGAAGCTGCCGCCGTTCAGCCAGCGGGTCCGGTGCCTGAGAATGCCGCCCAACTCAATGACAGCGTCGATATAGGAGGAACAGACCGGCAGATCCCGCTCATCGACAAGTTCCACATTCCTGACCCGGGACCGGCGGGCCAAAACATCATCCGACAACTTATGCTTTGCGGATTGGAGGGCGGCGGCCTGTTGGGAAGATTCCAGCCCTCTATCGGAGAAAAGGACCCAGACCGTCCATTCCCGGCCGGCGCGGTCCTCGGATAGGGATCGGCTCAGGGTCGGGTGAATGGCGGTCCCAGCGGCCGGGCCGGCGCTGGAGAGCAGGATGAAGACACAAAAGAGAGCTGTCGCGACTGCTGGTAATCCCTTCTGAGACAACACCATCCGGCGTTCCTTTCTGAGGTCCATCCGCCCTTTGACACCCGCGCGTTGACACCTCCATCAAAGATCGGCGGCAGACCGTTGAGTGGATACAGACTGTTTCTATTATAGGGCAAATCCATCGAAAACTCACCTCCGAACGAAGAATAAAAAGTCGATGGAACCCCTGGCGTCGGCGAACCGTATCTATTGGAGAACGCGGGGTTGGGAGACTTTAAATTGAATGAGATGCCGGTGCGGAACGTATAAAGAGAAGTTCAGATAGGACGTCAGGCCCGGTTTTAATCGAATGTCGAGGGGCTCAACGGGGAGGATCCATGGAGAACATGGTGAAAACGCCGAAACGGCGGGGCCGCATCCGCTGGTTCATCATTTTAGGATTTGTGATCGTGATCGCCGCTTCTTTAGTCTACTTCAAGCCCTGGACCCGCTTCTTGGAAGAGTCGGCCGCCGCCGATGAGGCGCTCGCGGATTCATCCGCCGTCGCGTCCGCCGATTCAACGAAGAAAGACGACACATCCGATGGCGACAAGGACAAGAAGAAGGAGGTTCCGATCGAGATGGCCACGGTTGTCAGAGACTCCGTCTCGGCGACCTATACGGCCAGCGCTACATTGGAAGCCGAGCGCGATGTCGATATCCTGGCGAAGATCCAGGGCCTCGTCGAGAAGATCCATGTTGAGGAGGGTGATTATGTACAAGATGGGGATATTCTCGCCATCCTCGACGGACGGGAGTTGTCTATCCAAGTCGACAAAGCCGTCTCCTCACTCAACAATGCCACGACCGAATATGAGCGGATGCAAAGTCTCGCCAATAGAGATTTAGCCTCCCAAAAGGCCTTGGAAGACGCCCGGCATGCCCTGCAGCAGGCCGAATCGATTCTGGAAGAGATGAAGCTGAAGCTCTCCTACACGCAGATCCGGGCTCCTTTTTCGGGGATGGTAACCCAGCGTTTCATCGAGACAGGTCAGACCATCAATCCAGGTCATCAGGCCTTTTCGATCGCTGACATGGATCCCCTCTTGACCCGTGTCTATCTGCCCGAGGATGAAATCCCCAATATCAAGCGGGGCCAGCCGGTCCAGGTCCGTCTCGATTCCGAGCCCGATCTTCAACTTTCCGGTCGTGTCCGTCAGATCGCCCCGATGGTCGACCGGCAGACCGGCACGGTGAAGGTCACCGTTGAGATCGAAAAATGCGCCTCGCCGATCAGACCCGGTTCCTTCGCCCGCGTCTTCATCACCACCGATATTCATCCGCTGGCCCTGGTTCTACCCAAGAGGTGCCTCGTTGAGGAAGCCGGCAAACGGTATGTCTTTCTCATTGAGGGCGACACCGTCGTCGTCCGGGATGTTGAGCTTGGCTACGAAGAGGCCGACCGGATTGAAATCGTCGAGGGACTGGGAGAAGGCGACCATGTCGTTCTTATCGGGCAAGGCAGCCTTAAAGACGGAAGCCACGTTCGTGTATTAAATCAGTTGAACGAACCGGAAGACGCGCAGGTCGACACGGCCGAGGCCACATCGTAATGCCGTACGGGATCGACATTGCCGACAGGAGGCTTCCGGCATGCAGATAACAAGCGCCAGTATCCGCCGCCCCGTCACCGTCGCCATGATCTTCGTCGCGGCTCTGGTCTTTGGTCTCGTCTCATTGGGCCGGCTCCGCGTCAATCTGCTCCCCGATCTGACCTATCCGACGCTGACCATCCAAACAATCCTTCCCGACGCGGCGCCCGAAGAGGTGGAGAACCTTGTGACCCGCCCTCTCGAGGAATCGGCGGGCGTCGTTCATGGAGTGCGTGAGATTCGATCGGCTTCCCGTTCCGGGATGAGCGAGATCACGCTGGAATTCGCCTGGGGCACAAAGATGGACTATGCCTCGCTGGATGTGCGCGAAAAGATCGATCTGGTGAACCTTCCGGATGAAGCGCGCAGCCCCGTTTTGCTGCGGTTTGACCCGGCGCTCGAACCGATTCTCCGCATCGGCATCTACGGCGACACCGAATTAACGCATCTTCGCTGGCTGGCCGAGCACCTTTATAAAAGAGAGCTCGAGAGTCTGATCGGCGTGGCCTCGGCCAAAGTACAAGGTGGTCTCGAAGAAGAAATCCGCATTGAAGTTGATGACGCCAAGCTCGCCATCTACGGATTTTCAATGGCTGAGATCACACAGCGCTTGGCTTCTGAGAATATCAATCTTTCCGGCGGACGGCTGCGCGATCGCAATGCGGAGTTCCTGATCCGCACGCTGAACACCTATCGCGACCTGGATGACATAGGCGAAACGATCCTCCGGCATAATGAGGGACGTGTTCTCCGGCTCAAGGATGTTGCCAAAATCACCCGCTCCACCCGGGAGCGCGAGGTGATCAGCCGCATCGAAGGTAAGGAAAACGTCGAGATCGCCATCTATAAAGAAGGCGATGCCAACACGGTTGAGGTCGCGCGCAAGATCCGTGAGGAATTCAAACAGATTAACAAACAGCTACCCGAGCTGGTTCATGCGCAAATTCTCTCTGATCAATCGGTCTTTATCGAGAACGCCGTGGGTGAGGTCCGTTCCAACGCCTTCGTAGGCGGGATTCTCGCCATCCTGATCCTCTTCCTCTTCCTGCGCGATGTCCGCAGCACCCTTACAATCGGCCTCGCGATACCCATCTCCGTCATCGCAACCTTCATGTTCATGCTGCGCGCGAATGTCAGCTTGAACATTATGAGCCTGGGCGGTCTTGCCTTGGGAGTCGGGATGCTCGTCGATAACAGCATCGTCGTTCTGGAGGCGATGGTGCGTCATCTCCGTGCAGGCGCCTCACGCGCCGAGGCCGCGGAACGAGGCGCTTCCGAGGTCGGGCAGGCGGTTGTCGCTTCAACGCTCACCACGATCTGCGTTTTCCTCCCCATCATCTTTGTTGAGGGAATGGCGGGTCAGATCTTTAAGGATCAAGCCCTGACCGTTACCTTTTCGCTTCTCATCTCGCTGGCTGTCGCCGTCACGCTCATACCCATGATGGCCGCGATCGACCGCAAAGGTCCCGCTCCGCTTCCGGAGATCATCGAAAGAGCGAGGAATCCCCGCTGGTGGCGGCGATATGCGAGCGCCACCGGCGGTTTCGTTTTCTTCAGCCTCCCCACCCAGTTCCTTTGGGGCGTCCGGATTCTCGTCAAATCAATCGGCTGGCTGGTCTTTACCCTCCTTTATCCGCTGCGGCGTTCATTCGACGCGATCTACCCGCGCCTCGAACGGGCTTATCCAAAAGTCCTCGAATCGACCCTGCGCCGCCGCACGACTTTGTACATTATTATTCTTATTGCCGGCGCCTTCACCGTTTTGCTCGGCGGCCGCCTGGGCCGCCAGCTTATCCCTCCCTTCTCACAGGGGGAGTTCGCCTTTCAGATCGAGCTGCCGGTGGGAACACCGCTGGATGAAACAAGCAAAGTCCTGGGACGGATGGAAAAACTCGCCGCGGGCATGGAGGGCGTTGAAAGCTATCTCGCCACCGTCGGGACAGCCAGCCGCTCAGGCATGAACGCCGCCATCCAGCAGGAGAACCGCGGAGAGTTCTTTGTCCGTCTGAAGCCGGGGATCTCCAAACGCCGTGAAGAGGAAATCGTAGACAATCTCCGGGATCGTTTCGCCGGTATCCCCGCCGTGACGGTCGAGTTCACCCGGCCCTCCTATTTCACATTCCGTTCGCCCGTGGAGCTTGTCATTCATGGGTACGATCTGAATGATCTGCGTCTCGTCGCGGATCAGATGGTGGAGCGCTTGCAGCATGTTGAAGGTCTGAAGGATATCACATCCTCCGTGCAGAAAGGACACCCCGAAGTCCGGATCATATTTGACCGGGATCGCCTCGCCGCTTTGGATCTTTCCATGGAAGGAGTGGCTCGCGCTCTGAGAGCTAAGATCCACGGCGAGGTGGCGACCCGGTTCGACGAAAAGGACCGGGAAATCGATATCCGCATCGCCACCAAAGAGGGCCGGTATGCCGATCTTGAATCGGTCGAGGCGCTTATCGTCGGCCATAGCAACGGCATTCCCATCAGGCTCTCGGCCGTGGCGGAAATCACGCGGGATCTCGGCCCGAGCCAGGTTCTGCGGATCGGCCAGCAGCGGGCCGCCATCGTGACCGCCAATCTTGAGGGCCGCGATCTTGGCAGCGCTTCACACGAAATCATGCAGCAGGTCCGGCAGGTGCCCCTCACATCCGACATGAGCGTCATCCTTGCCGGGCAGAATGAGGAGTTTCTTTCATCTTACAAATCCCTGCTCTTCGCCATCGTCCTCGCGATTTTCCTCGTCTATCTCGTCATGGCCTCTCAATTCGAGAATCTTCTGCAGCCCCTTATCATCATGGTGACCGTGCCGCTGGGCCTCATGGGAGTGATCTGGATTCTCGCTCTCACCGGGATAGACTTCAGCGTGGTTGTCCTTATCGGGGTGATCATGCTGGCCGGCATCGTTGTAAATAACGGGATTGTTCTCATTGATATGATGAACCAGCTTCGCCGCGACGAGGGGCTGCCGCTGCAAGAGGCCGTTGTGAAAGCGGCGCATCTTCGTTTGCGGCCGATCGTCATGACGACAACCACGACGGTTCTCGCCCTCCTCCCCATGGCTCTGGGATTCGGTGAAGGTGGCGAGATCCGCGCACCGATGGCCGTCACCGTGATCGGCGGATTGTTGCTCTCGACCGCATTGACGCTGCTCGTCATCCCGAGTCTCTACACAACGATCAGCTCCTGGCGCCGGCGCGGTGTGGGAGCGGCCGGATCCGGGGCGCCGGACCACGCTGTGGTTGAGCCATGAAAATCGTCAACTTCTCGCTCAACCGGCCCGTCACGGTGATCATGCTTGTCGTCAGCATCGTTCTTCTCGGCGCGGTGAGTATCACCCGCCTGCCGCAAGAGATGCTGCCACAGATGGATTTTCCCTTCATCGGCGTCGTTGTCGCTTACCCCAACTCGATACCATCCCAGGTTGAGGAAGAGATCACGCGCCCCATCGAAGAAGTCTGCGCGACGATGGGCGGCATGAAGGAGATGTTCTCCGACAGCGGCAGCGACTATTGTTTCGTGGGGATGGTCTTTAATTGGGGCCAGTCCGTTGATGTCTTGCGGATGGGGGTTCGCGAAAAGATCGACCAGATTCGGGACGAGCTCCCCTCCGATATCCAGCAGATCGATATCTTTACATTCAACTCGAATGATATGCCGATCATGGTCGGCCGCATCGCCGCGCCGGGCATGGACCTTTCGGGAAGTTACGAGGTTCTCAATCGCAAGCTGATCGCCCCGCTCGAGCGGATCAACGGCGTCGGCCAGGTGAATATCGACGGCGTCGAGCCGAAAACGATCTCGATCTATCTTCACCTCGACAAAATCAAATCACTGCAGGTCGATGTGAACCGCATCTTCCAGGTCCTGGGCGAGACGAATTTAACATTATCGGTCGGCAAGCTCGAGGATGGCGGCACACGCTATCATCTTCGCGCCTTCTCCGCCATGGAGGCGCCGCAGGATCTGGCAAGAATTCCCATCCGGCAAGATGGATTGCAATTGGGCGATGTCGCCACCGTCATTTACGATGAACCCCTCCTCACCTACGGCCGGCATCTGAATCAGGAGCCGGCGATCGCCTTTTGGATTCAAAAAGAGTCGGGCGCCAACGTTGTTGAACTCTGCCATAATGTTCACAAACGGATGGAAGAGCTGAAAGAGGACCCCGCCCTGGCGGGCATGGACATCCTCCTCTTTTTCGACCAATCCGAGCAGATTACAAACAGTATCAACGGCCTGCTGCAGGCAGGTTTTGTCGGATCGCTGCTCGCGGTCTTGGTGCTTTATCTTTTTTTACGCCGCCTGATTACAACACTCCTCGTGGCGATCGCGATTCCCTTCAGCCTCATCGGCACCTGCACCTTCCTCTATCTCACGGGACGCACCCTGAACATTCTTACGATGATGGGACTCATGCTGGCCGTTGGGATGATGGTGGACAATGCCGTCGTTGTGCTTGAATCGATTCACCGCCATCAGGGCAAAGAACGGGATCCAAGAAAGGCGGCGATCAAGGGCGCCTCTGAAGTCGGCATGGCAGTGACGGCGGCGACACTGACATCGATCATCGTCTTCGCGCCGATCACTTTCTCGAATGCGCAAAGCGGTTTGACTAATTATCTCGCCGTCGTTGGGATCACGATCTCATCCTGTCTTGTCTTCAGCCTTCTTGTCTCGCTGATTCTCATCCCCCTCATGGCAAGCAAGATCCCTCCCCCAAAATCGAACGGCGAGGTTCGATGGATCACAGCGCTCAAGAAACGCTACAAGATCGCCCTCAACTGGGCCGCGCTGAAGCACCCGAAAATCATGGGGCTGCTCATTGTGCCCGCGGTCCTGGCATTGACCATCCTTGTCGCAAAGGTCGGCGGTATCGAATCGGATCCTGAAGCCGATGTCCAGCAGGAGAACCTCTATATTTCGTACAAGTTCACCGACAACATGACCTATACATTGACGGAGCCCCTTGTCTTTCAGGTTGAAGACTCCCTACTCGCGCACAAGCAGGAATTGGAAATCGAGCAGGTCTACTCCTGGTTTGCCGACAACGGCGCCGCCACAACCATTTACTTTAACGATAAGACTCTGAAGCCGAAACAACTTATCGATATCAGAAATAGAGTCCGCGAGGTTCTCCCGACGCTGGCCGGAGTTGAATTGAACCTCGGCGGAAATGAAGAGAGCAATATCTCAGGCGCCACCTTTATGCAGGTCACCATCTTCGGCGAGGACCACACGGCGCTCTCAGAGATCGCCACCGAGGTTAAACGCCGTTTTGAGCTGGTCGATGGGATGTACGATATTACATCGGATGATGTCCAGGGCAAACAGGAGATCCGCCTGAGATTCGATCCGGAGAAGGCCGGTCAATATAAGGTGAATCCATCCTTCATTGCGCAGCTCCTGAATCTGACCTTCCGGGGCGCCCCGCTTCCCGATTTTAAATCGGATGACGGCGAGATCCCGATGTCCATTTTATTAACACCCGAGGATCGCACGAATATCGAGAACCTTCTCGATCTCCCTATTTCAATCATTGAGGGACGTGAGGTGACATTGGCCGCTGTGGCCGATCTCGATATCGTCCGCGGCCCGGAACAGATCAGCCGCAGCAATCAGCGCACTTCGCTGACAATCTCGGGCACCTATGAAAGCGAAGACTCGGAGAAAATGAAAGAGATCACCCGGGGTATCATGGACAACATCCAATATCCCACGGGTTATGGTTGGAATTTCGGCCGGTCCATCCAGGATGCGGAAGAAGACCAGACGACGATGCTGATCAATACGCTTCTCGCCCTGGTGAGTGTCGGGCTCGTCATGGCCGCCCTCTTTCAATCTTTTCTGCACCCGATCGTGATCATGGTCTCCCTGCCCTTTGCCTTCATCGGGGTGGTCCTCATCCTCCTGCTGACCGGCACGCCCTTCTCGATTATGGTCTCGATCGGCGGGATCATCCTGATCGGTGTCGTCGTTAACAATGGCATCGTCCTCGTTGATCATATCAATGGCCTGCGGCGGGAGGGATTGTCGCGCGCGGAGGCGATCATAGAGGGCGGCCAGGGGCGGCTGCGGCCGATCCTGATGACCGCGGCGACGACGATCCTCGGCCTGCTGCCGCTGGCCGTCGGCACCGTCTCCGTCGGCGATGTCTTATACAAAGGACTGGCATTGGCCGTCATCGGCGGATTGGGGCTCTCCACCCTATTGACACTGCTCGTGATGCCGACCTACTATGTCCTCGCTGAAGAGATTACGGCGCATCTCAAGAAAATCTGGCACGCGAGCCGCAGATCGCCGCTCCGGCGGCTCCCCTCACGGCCGGCCTGGCTGAAGGCAAAGGGATAAATTAAAAGGCTATACTGAATAAAAGGCGACGGCCGGAGTATAGATGGAGCGTCGATGAATAGGGAAACCCATAGATCAGGGCCAATGGAACGAAGGAAGGTGAAAAATGCTTTGTATGATTGAACTCGCCCTTCCACTTCTCCTGGTGCTGGGAGTCGCGGGATTGGCTTTGGGGCTGGTGGGATTGGTTTTTAAGCTGATCCTGCTGCCGCTGAAGCTCGCTTTCGGTTTGATCGGCGGCATCTTGGGGTTGGTTGCGGGCTTGCTGATTCTTCCGGTCGTTTTGCCGATTCTGATCGGAATGCTGGGGCTCGGCCTGTCGATTCTCGCCATCCTGGGGCTCGTCCTGGTGCCGATCGGTCTCTTTTGCTGGATCTTTTAGCGCCGGCTAAGGCTGCGCATCGGCCGCGGAGAGACATTGCGAGAGTTCATCGTGTAAGCGGCCGTTGGTCGCCACGACCTCCCATCCGTCACGCCATTTTTCGCCACCGGTGACATCGGTCACCCGGCCACCCGCTTCACGCACCAAAAGTGTACCCGCCGCCACATCCCAGGGATTGAGATAGAGCTCCCAGAATCCGTCGAAGCGGCCACAGGCGACATAGGCGAGATCCAAGGCCGCCGAACCGCCGCGCCGGATACCACGGGCCTTGAGGGTCACATTCTCAAAATTCCGGATATTCGTATTGCGCCGTTCATCTTGAAGATAGGGAAAACCGGTCGCCATGAGCCCGTCCCGCAATGCATCCGTCTCGGTCACACAAAGTTTTTTGCGCCGGACCGGATGTCCTTCGCCGGGCGCGTCGCGTATAGATATCAACTCGCCGCCGCGACCCTTCTCCGCCCAAAAGAGCTCCCCGAGATAGGGCGCCCAAATAACGCCGAGCCGCCCCTCGCCCTCCGCCTCGAGGGCGATGCTGACACAGAACATCGGATGCCCGTGGATAAAATTGGTTGTGCCGTCGAGGGGGTCGATCACCCACCGGCGGCCGCTACGCCCCATCCGCCGGCTGCTTTCCTCGGCATGAATCCCATCATCAGGCCGCTCCCGCTCCAGACGCCGCGTCACGGCCGCCTCCGAGGCCAGATCGGTCTCACTGACGAGATCACGCCATCCCTTGCGGGTCACGCTATGCTGCCGGTGGAGCCCATCCATGAGAATGGCCCCCGCCTCAAAGGCCAGCTGGAAGGCGAGCGCGAGGTCATCCGACCTGTGCGGCGGTTCGATGGGAAAGCCGGAGGTATGAGGGTTTTCAGGATGATGGGGCGGATTCTGGGGATTCATCGACTCCTCCGAAGGATGGTGGCTGCGATGGGCCGCAAGGGTGCGTGATCATTGCTGATCTTAAGCCCAACTTACCTTTCAACTCAAAACTCCAATTCATCCCTTGTCGTACCGATGCTTCACAGTGTAGATTGCAGGCTTAATGCATGCTGGATGGGAAGCAGGAATGGACCGGGAGGACCCATGGACAACACGATGGATAAACTGGTTTCGCTGTGCAAACGACGCGGTTTTGTCTTTCCTTCGAGCGAGATCTACGGCGGCATCAATGCCTGCTGGGATTACGGTCCATTGGGAACGGTGATGAAAAACAACGTCAAGGCCGCCTGGTGGCGGGCGATGACGCAGCTTCGTGACGACATCGAGGCGCTCGACGCGGCGATCCTGATGCATCCCAAGGTCTGGGAGGCGAGCGGCCATATCGAGAACTTCACCGATCCGCTGGTTGACTGCAAACAATGTAAGGCGCGCTATCGCACCGATGAGCTAAAGGGCGACCCCACCGATCCGGAGACGGTTTGCCCCAAATGCGGCAACCGGGGGACTCTCACCGAGCCGCGGCTCTTCAACCTGATGTTCAAGACCTTTATGGGCCCTGTTCAAGACGATGCCTCCGTTATCTATCTGCGCCCGGAGACGGCGCAGGGGATCTATGTGAACTTTGATAATGTTCGCACCACCTCCCGCCAGAAGATTCCCTTCGGCATCGCCCAGATCGGGAAGGCGTTCCGGAATGAGATCACACCGGGGAACTTCATCTTTAGGACGCGCGAATTCGAGCAGATGGAGATGCAGTTCTTTGTGAAACCATCGGATGATGAGATCTGGTTTGAACATTGGAAGCAAGAACGGTATCAGTGGTACCTCGATTTGGGCATTCGCAAGGAGAAGCTGCGGTTTCATGAGCACGGCCCCAATGATCTGGCCCACTATGCAAAGAAAGCGTACGACGTCGAGTATGAGTTCCCCTTCGGCTGGAAAGAGCTGGAAGGGATTCACAACCGCACCGATTTCGACTTGGGCCGGCATCAGAAATATTCGGGCAAGAAACTGGAGTATTTCGACGATGCGAACAAGGAGCGCTACATCCCCTACATCATCGAGACATCGGCCGGATGCGACCGCACTCTCCTCACCTGCCTCGTCGACGCCTATCGCGAAGATGAAGTGGGCGGCGAAAAGAGGGTTTATCTTTCCCTGCACCCCCGCCTCGCACCGATCAAAGCCGCCGTCTTTCCTTTGGTCAAGCGCGACGGCATGCCGGAGACGTCCAAGGAAATCGTCAAGACGCTCCGCAAGGACTTCCCGGTCTTCTATGATGAAGCCGGAGCCGTGGGACGCCGCTATCGCCGGCAGGACGAAGCGGGAACGCCCTTCTGTATAACCGTCGATTCCCAGACGAAGGAAGATGAGACGGTCACCATCCGCTACCGCGACACCCTCGAGCAGGAACGGTGCAAGATCGCCGACCTGCCCAAGCGGATGAAAAAGCTGATCTGGGTTTAGATTAAGTTCGATTGAAATGCCGTGAAATGAGATGGCGTGGAAACTTCCAATTTGTACAAGTTAGAGGATTTCACGCCATAATTCTACGGTGCGGTTGACCATGGATTCGATCGAATAGCTCTTCTCGAGCGCGCTCCAATTCATGCGAACGCCTTCCCGCCCTTCACCGCCACTCTCCAAAACATCCATGACGGCGGCGGCTAGATCCTCGGCGTCACCCGAATGGACAACAAACCCGTTCTCGCCCTGAACAATCATGCGCTCGACATCTCCAACATCGGTCGAGACAACCGGTGTCCCCAAACCCAGCGCTTCCAAAACGGCGTTGGGGCATCCTTCCGACAAAGAAGTGACCAGCAGGCAACTCATGTCGGCCACCAAAGCTGGAAGATCTTCACGCGTCCCAAGAAAATGGATCCGTTCCTTTGGAAGCTGAGGATAGAATTTATCCCGTGCAAATTCACTGAGGCCACCGCCCAAAAGCACGGCGTGTGTTCCTTCAACACATGACATCACGCGATGGGCGACATCCAGAAAAAGAGGAACGTTCTTGCCCGGGGTGTCCTTTCCCACAAATCCGAGAATCGGCGTTTCCGGCGGAAGATTCAGCATGGCGCGCAGGATCGGCGGTTCGGCCTGCCGGCGGAGTTCCTTGAAGTCAACACCATTGGGAACGATAGCCAGCCGCTCCCTTGGGGCGCCGAGAGCATCACAAACAAATTCCGCGCCGCTGTGGGAGTTGGCGATCGCCCGGGGGGAATCGTTGAACATTTTGCGATAGATCCATTTTCTCGCCCACCCCGGATAAACTTCCGCACATCGGATAGACGGCACCGCCCGAATCCCGCTTGAGCCGAATTGAGACAGCCAGGTATACCCCGAAGCCAGCAGATGAACCGCATGGACTATTTGAATCCGCTCCCGGCCGAGCAGGCTCCTAAGTTTGTATAACCGATCAAGATCAAAAGATGAATGTCTTTGCAGAACCTCCAGCCGGTAACCGAGCCGCTGCACGGTGGAGGCATACGGTTCGAGTTGATCCGACAGACAAACGATGAGGGAGGGCTCCCAATCGGTGCTTTTAAGAAGGCGGAGGAGCTCCACCGTCTGCCGCTCCGCGCCGCCGAAACCAAGCTGCGTCAGGATAATCGCGATACGGGGCCGGCTGCCGTTGGGAGGAGGGGGCAAATGCAGCTGATGCCCATTGCCGCGAACGGTTCTCTCCACCTCTTCATCAGGGGATTTTATGATGTGGGTAGAGGGACGAAAGGGTGCCGGCATATGCCTATCCTGGAAGAAGTCCGCGCAACTCGTTGATTCCCAATAAAATAAAAGATCCGGCCCTTTTGGTGCAACGCAAAGGAGACGGACTTCGGCGTCAGGATTCATTATAACAGAAGAGCTGTGGATTTGGAACGAGGAGCTTCCCATAACAGGGCCGGGCTTTGGCGGCGCCGGAGAGTTCGATTGAATATAAGCCGCAGGGCGGCCTGGAACGGAGGGTCGCTCCGTTCCAGGTTTAGGCTCGGCTTTTGAAGGGTGCTGCGAGTTTACTTCTTCTGTTCGAGATGCTGCAGTGACGATCCGTTGATGATCCTCTGGAAGCCGACGCCTTCGTCGCCTTCCGGCACGGTAAAACCGATCGTCGTTGATGCTCCCAACCCGATAGGCAGCTCATCGCCTCCAATGGCGGGTCCGCCAAATATGACTATATACACACATGCGGTCCCGATATCATCGGCAACTCCAAACTCACCGCCATCATCCAAGCAGGTAAGCATAACAGCATGTGGCCCCGGCGACAGCTCAATGTTAAAGGTGTTCGCCGCCCCCTTGGGTGTCACGCCGAGATCCTTGCCGTCAACAGCGATCAGGAAGACATCGTCCGCCGCAGTCCCGCAGTCGGTGACGGTGACCTGTACATTTTTATCACAGCACCCGGCATCGCACTCATCGATCTCATTGTCGCCGTCGTTGTCGATGCCGTCGCCGCAGACCTCGACCCCGCCTCCGATGTCCTCAGGAGCGATGTTATCATCGGCCACATCGTCGGAATCGGTTTCAGAAGCGTCCTTGTCGCACTCGAAGGCGGCGTAGATCGCCTGCATCCCCGCAAAATAGCTCTGTATCGCCGTACTGGTATTGATGGCTTCCGAATAATCCTCCTCGGCCTGGGCCAGCTCGGATCCATCAACGCAGGAAGCCGCCACATCCCCCAGGAGCCCGGCCAGTAGATCAACCGAAACCTGGTAGGAATCGATCGCGCGCGCGGCATTGGTCAGAGCGTATTGGACTTCCTGATTCGCGCAGACCACTTCGCGCTCGTCGCGGACTCCCTGGTCGAAAAATGAGGAAAGTTCATAAAAGTCGGCGGCCAAACCGTCCAGCTCAAACATCATTCCGGAGAATTGGACCATCGCCTCGTCGCAATCGCCCATCACATCATCGTTGATATCATCAATCGCATCATCGATGTCATCATCGGTGGCGCCGGGCTGATCATCATCATCGTCCTGCACCCAATCGGTGCATTGCCCATCCGGTGTGCAACGCCAGGAAGGGCAGTTCTGATTCACCCATAGGCGGGCGTCCGGCTCCCCTAAAAATCCACGGGCCAGGATCGGGTTGCTGTGATGGGTGGGCTCCTGACCGCTCCCGAGCATCACCGCGCCGTCAGCGGAACAGAAGACATACCAATCCCCGCCGGTGGCCGGGCCGGTGGCGCAAGTGCCGTCCTTGGTGCAGCGCCAGGAGGGGCAGTTGGTGTTCACCCAGAGTCTCGCATCCGGCTCGCCGCGGAAATTCCCATCGAGAATCCGGCGGTTTCCAGTGGCGAAGCCCTTGCCGATGGTAACCTCCCCGCTCTCCGGATCGCAGAAGACATTCCAGTCGCCGCCGCGAACCGGCCCTGAGGCGCAGGCGCCGTATTCATCACAGCGCCAACTGGGGCAGTTTTGTTCAACCCAGAGCCGCGCATCCGGCTCACCGAGGAAACCCTCCGCCAGTATGAAAAATCGAGTGAAATCAGACTCCTTCCCCAGCACAACCGATCCGTCGGTTTTATTGCACAGGACTTTCCATGGCCCGCCATGGGCCGGATCGTCGGCGCAGGCCCCTTCTAATGTACAACGCCAGCGCGGGCAGTTATCGTCGATCCACTTCTTGACCGATCGCGGTCCCGGGAAAGGCCCCGCCATGACGAAGAAACGCGTCGGATCGCGATCCTTGCCGTAGTAGACCTCGCCAACGCCCTTCTTGCAGAGGGCGTACCATTCATACATGTCCGGTGTCGGTTGCAGGCCGACGGCCAGAGTGTCGTCGGCATGGCTGATCGGATCACCCCAGCCCCAGAGATCCGAATCGTCGTCATCGGCCACAACCGCGACCGTCGCCGCCCCCTGGGCATCGCGGTAGACGGCCGTGATGATGAAGGTACCGATGGTGGTCCCCCTGAAACTATTTCCGGGACCGGGCGTCCACTGCACTTGAGCCGGATTGAGCACCTCTTCGGCGCCGTCCTCGTAGATCAGGGTCGCCGTGAAGGCCACCGTTGAATCGACGGTGATGGTCGAGCGCGGCGGATCGAGGTAGATGAATTTCGGATCCGATTTCGACACCCAAAAACTGACGGCGGTCTTCGCCGGCACCTTCGTGCCCGCAGCCGGCGTCTGGCGCGTGACCCGTCCCGGTGACACCACATCGCTGGATTCGTTCTGTACCGTTCCGACCGTCAGGCCCGCCTCCCGGATGTCGTATTCCGCCGTCGCCTCGAGGAGATCGTAAAGATCGGGGACGGTTACCAGTCCGCGGATGACAGTCACCGTCACGGCCGCCGCATCGGTGACGGCGGCGCCCCCCGGTCCGATGCCCGTGACCGTCGCCGTATTGACCACCGGTCCCGGCTGGCTGAGAATCTGGGCGCCCTTGTAGGTCCAGACCTCCAGCGTATCGAGCACGCCGTTGCCGTTGCCGTCGCCCGACACGAATTGCAGGTTGGGACAGACATTATCACTCAGCCGGATGCCCGTGAGGGGAACATTCCCGGCGTTGGAGACGGTCAGGGTATAGACAACCGAGCTGTCAACCGGCACCTCGGCCGCCGAGGCGGCCTTCGTCAGACGGATGCCTGGGCGATCCTGGCGTTGTCTTTCTTTTTTCTTTTCGATGCACTGCTTGGTGAGTTCATCCCAAACATACCCGCTGTCGCAGACGCACTTCTTGAGCATGGGATCCCAATGCTCACGGGGCGGGCAGTCGGGCACCGGCGGCGGTTCGGGAGCCTTCACCTGAATCTGCGCCGTGCCGGTGATCGAGCTCCCCGATTCCGGCTCGGTGTAACTCGCCGAGATTGTGAAGGAACCTTCGACTGTGGCCTCGAAGCTGTTTTGCAGCGTGCCCCCCGTCCAGACAATGTTGGGATCATTGGTCACGTCCCGGGAGCTCCCGTCATCCAAGGCGAGCAGGGCCGTGAAGGTCTGGCTTTCCCCGATCGTGAGCTCGACGGAGGGAGGATTAATCGCGAGAGCGGTCGGTTTCGGTCCCTTCTTCTTCGAAATGGCGATCGGTATGTCGATCGTAAAGGTCTCTTTGTTGATCCGGCTGGTGAGGGTGGAGCCGCTGATATTGCCGGTGTGGGGTTCATATCCCTCGGCCTCAGCGTAAACCTCGAACTGGTTGAGCCCGCCATTCGCCTGCAGCTCGGCCAGGGAAGCCCGGAAGGTGGCCGTGCCGCTCGAGGCGGTCTTCGAGTTGGAGCCGAATTTAACCGTCGCCCCGGGAATCACCTCCCGCGTCTCATTGTCTTTGACGGTAATGTTTATGTTCACGTCTTTCGGGAAATCGATCCCGTCGAGAATCGTAATCAGGGTCTCCTCCCCCTGCTTCATCCCGGTGCGGATCTCTTCAAAGATCATCCGATCGGCGCGCTTCTTCCCGCGGCTGATCGCCTCCTGCATTTTGCTTTTACTCGTATGCCTTCCGATATAGCAGGCTTCCAGAACGTTCATCACCTGGTCCCTATCCATATTATCGGCACCGTAGAAATAGCCGCCCAGGACGATCATATCCTCAATTGGAACCGGCGCTCCCTTTTCACCGGAGGGGTTTAGTCTCATCGCATCATCAGGAGACCACCCCATCTCCTTGCGGTTATATTCGTATTGCGTGCAGAGCTCGCGATGTTCGACAGATCCATCAGGCTTTTTAACCTGGAAGGTCGAGAAATAGTATTTTGACCACTCCTCAAAGGCCTCAATCGCCATGATTTCCAATTCGATAATCTTTAAAAAGATACCGCCGGCATTCGTGATGACGTGGCCCAATGCCTCGTTCATGCCGGCTTCAATCATTTCCAAAGTAAATTTCTTCAGGCGCCCTTCAACCTGGGATTTGATTTCGGCCTTCACATGTTCAAAAAGAATGTCGCCGGCCCTGCCGTAATTGCCCTCCCAGGCCTCGTCGGCCATCGCCAGCAGCGCACCCCCGTGCTTCTCGGCATAGCCGATATACGTCATCGTATTGCCGCCGAGCAGTTCGTTCTGGGCCGCATAGGCCTTGCCCCTTTCATAAAGGTCCGTCATGATGGCGTCTTTTTGCTCATTGAGGATGTCGTTGATAACGGCGCCGTACTCACCGGCGCTGAGTCGCCCCGCATATTGACCCCACTTCTTGGGATCCATCTGCCCGAAGAACTGAGCGACCCTGGGATAACCGCGGCGATCCAATTCGGCAATAAGCTTGTCCTTCGCCTGATTCAGGACAGCTTCCGAAATGTCGTCATCCGCCGGCGCAGG
The DNA here is from genome assembly GCA_018831195.1 of Candidatus Eisenbacteria bacterium. Lineage (NCBI taxonomy): Bacteria > Candidatus Eiseniibacteriota > Candidatus Eiseniibacteriota bacterium. The sequence continues at coordinate 34,729 of JAHJDP010000097.1, forward strand.
CTTCACAACCATGGCCATAAACACGACGGCGAGTATAAGGAGGACAGCCCTTCGGATCTTTATTCCGCCCATCACTTTTGCTCCTTCGAATATTTGTACAAGACCGCCGACATGACCCCGGTTCGCCTTTCGGCCTACTGAACAACATCAAAGAGGTAGCGAACCCGGACGGCGATATCGGACTCCTGCAAATCGCCGGCGGCGTCCGTATCGGCTGTTGTCAAACGGATATTCGCCCATCCTTCAACCTCCACCTGCGGGTTGACGGAATAGAGTCCCGATAGCTTGATTTCGACTCGCGCGAGTTTTCTTTTCGGCTCCGCGTTGTAGTAGAACCTTAGTTTATAGAGACCGTCGCCTCGAATCCTCAAGGCGGGGGTGGCCATAAACTGCGCCCGCGCTTGGATCCCACCCAGCGCGCTGTTAGCCGGATTTGTCAAAATATAATCGATATCGTTATCAAAGGCGTCATTGCGTTCGGTATCGATATGGAACGTCGCGCCCCAGATCGGCCCGATCGTGAGATTCCTGAGAGCGCCCGATGTGGCGCCGGTCCAGCCGATCGAGTGGTAGTAATCCAGCGTGTGCGGCGGGTGAACATTGGCGAAGCGGAGTGGATCGTCTTTGTTGGATTCCTCGGTGTAGTAACGCGCCGCGATATTCATCTCAGTATCGGCGCCGGATCCCATGGGCCGGGATGACCGGCGAAAAGTGATTTGCGCGAAATCGAATTTCGTTGTGTCACTGTAGGCTCGATAAACCGCACGCCAAGAGGCTATCGAAATTTTCCTGCCGCGATCTTGCTTTTGATACATTAAGGCGAAATCCGAAAAATTATTGTCCTCAGCATTGGGGTACCGGTAAAGCGCCACTTCCGGACCGAAAATGACACTGCCCGCCGGACGGTTTTTTTGATTGTAATAACTCGCTTTGAGCCGGTTGTTATCAAGAGGCGATTTGTCGACTTCTGTATGTGTGAATTGCTCATAGCGGAGATTGATTGAAGAACCGCTGCCGGCAATCAACCATGTGGCGTAGGGCGTCACCTCGCGATGATTGAAAAGCTCTATCTCATTTGATTTCTTCAGGTAGTCGATCCCGAACTTCGCCTTGCCGGTTCCCACCGGCAGAATGACATTGGGTTGAAATGATAGAATGTTAAAATTGGCGTTTTTCGCCTTTCCATAGGATCGCTTCATATAATTCAAATTCGCGGCCGCCTGGAGGCGGGGGGTTTCGTAATTAACGCCTCCAGCGAAGGAGACATCCCCGAAATTGCGGAAATCTTCCTTGTCATCAGAGTATCCGCTGTAATCCAATTGAGCCCTAATGGCGAGATCTTCCTGTACTTGATGCTGCACCCCGGCGCCGAGTTTTGTGAGACCGATCTTCTTTTGCTCAATCTTGCTCTCATGGCTTCCGTGAAAGTTGATCGCGGTTGTTTCGGAAGGTATCAGCGACCCCTTCACGTTGAAGTTCAATTGCCCTGATGAGAGATCAACCTTCGGATTGGCATGGGGCCTCTTATAAGAAGCGCTTCCCGCCATGCCGCCCACCTCACCCTTAATCCGCATCCCCTTGGGTCCGCGGACAGGTGCGAGATCATCGGAAAGCCCCCCCGTTACCGGCTGAATCGGCGGGCCGAAATCATCCACCGCGCCTTGATAATACTTTTTGAGATACCGCCCGAGTTTTTCCATCTCAGACTGGTAACGATTCATTTCACGCTGCAACGCTTGAACCTCGCCGGACGAATCCTTCAACCGGGCGAAGCCGGTGTTAAATTCCTGCATGAGACGGCTTGCCTCTTTCTGGCAGGTGGTAAAAGAGGTGTGTATCGGCTCGAGCCGGCCCAGCGATTTTCTCGCCTCCGCCTTTTGCGCCGGGAGCGGTTGCCCACTCGGATCCCGGTGGTTCTGATCGATCGTCTTTATCTCTTTCAAAATGGTGAGGATCAAACCCCGCGCCCGATTTGTATTTTGCGACATGTCATTCCGCGTATTACGGAGATCCTTCGGGCTGGCCGCCCAAGCGCCGGCTGGGATTGAGAGGGAAAAAAGGCCGGTGAGGAACAGGACCCATATGACGCGACGAAAAATGATCCTTCCCGGTTGTGGACCGGGACCGCAACTCTTCATTTTTGAAAGCATAGGAGACCCTCAAACCGAAAATTTCGCTGGGTAAACCTTTCGCCGTTGTCGCCTGCAAGCTTACTATGGCGGGTCCGTGAGGTCCAACAAGATATTCAGCGGTATGAGACGGTGGGAGAATGAGATCCCGTTACTTCCCAGGATCGGCGATCCACTCCCGAAGACGTTTTCGATCGAGTTTTCCGTAGAGATTCCGCGGCAGGGATTGCCGGAGATGGATTTTCCTGGGGATTTTATAGGCTGAGACGAGCTCCTTGAGATAGGAGCGGCATTTAAGGGTCACTTCTGATTCGGTGAGGGTGTTCTGTTCAACGACTTGAACCACCGCCTCCACCGCTTCACCAAGGAGCGGGTCTTCGACACCGAGAATCGCCGCCTCCTGGATCTCGGGCAATTCCTGGATATACCCCTCGATTTCGCCGGGATCGACCTTTTCATTTCCGATATTGATCGAATCGGTCATTCGTCCGATAAGAACAAGATTCTGCTCGGAATCGAGCAAACCGACGTCACCGGTTTTGAGCCAACCTTTGATAAATTTCTCTTTCGTTTCGCCCGGCATCCGCCAGTAGCGGCTCATCAGACTGGTCCCGCGAATCATCACCTGGCCGATCTCGCCCTCGGAAACCGGATTCGCCTGCTCGTCAGCGACCATCAGTTCTGTTCCACGCACGGCCCGTCCCACCGGTAACGATTTTCCGGTTAGGGGTTGCTCATGATCACGAACCCAGTGATAGCTGATCCGGGGAGAATTTTCCGTGCATCCATACTGATTCACAACCCCGCTGTTCGGGAAACACTGTTGCATGTCATCGACGACCTGACGGGCGAGAAACTGCCCCCCGCCCATCGCATATCGGAGCGAGGTCAGATCGAGATCTTCACCGGCGGCCGTCTTCATGAGGATTTTAAAACTTGTCGGATTCGCCGAGAGCCCCTTCAGACCGAACTGCTGGATCGCCTCCAAAATGAGGATCGGATATCTCAATCCGCGGCGGATGGGACAGATGGCGGCCCTCCCCAAGATTTGTACAAGAACCTGTGAGACCGCATAGGCATAGCAGGTGGGGGTAAAGAGAGGGGCAGCATCCTTTGCCTCTACCTCGAGATATTCCCTGATGGCGGCGACATTTGAAAGAAGGCCTCCTGCAGAGAGAACGACGCCTTTAGGCAACCCGCTCGTACCGGATGTAAAGATAATCACGGCATCACCGGGCCGTCCGGCCTCAAGCGTCCCGCGACGGCAATCGAGAATACGGAGTGACTTTTCATCCGTGTCGATCGTGGAATGGACGCCGCCCGTCCCCGGATTCGCCCCATGTGTGAGAAGAAAAGAAGGGTTCACCGATTGGATACAACGATCAACCTCGAACCGGGTCCAGGTCGGGCTCAGCATCAAAGCCGTCGCCCCACTGCGAAGCACCGCCAGAAGCGAAACGATATATTCTGGAGACGGATCGCAGCAAATCCCGACCCGCATCGAGTCTTCGAGTCCGGCGCCGCGCAATCGATCCGCTAGACAATCAACCCTCTTCAGAAGACCCGGATAATGACAAATCTCGGGCCCCAAGACAGCCGGGCCGGTGAACGAAGCCAGCGGTTCAAAGAGGATTTCATTGAAGAGATCACGGCTGGAACGGTTCATAAAACCGCTTTCAATGGATCTTGGTACCGAATGACCCGGCCGGGATTACCGAGGACCACCGCATTGTCGGGTATATCTTTGAAAATGACCGATCCGGCGCAAAGAAACACATTGTTGCCGATTGTTTTGGAACCGGCGGCGATATTGACTCCCGTCCCGGCAAAAAAATTATCGCCGATTTTTGCGGAAGCTCCGACGATCGTGTTGCCCCCGATGACGCAATTCGTGCCGATCGTGATGTCGTGCCCGATACTGACTCCGGTTCCGATCTGCGCATAGGGTCCGATGTGAACACCGGTTAATATATTCGTGCCCAGTGAAATGACCGCTCCCTCTCCGAGTTCCACATCGCTGCAAAGATTCACCGACGGATCGATGACGGATGGGATTTTGAAACCCAGATCCTTCACCTTCTTAAAAAGCCGCCTTCGCGCCGCCATGTTTCCCAGAACGGGAAGCGCGCCCTCCAATCCCCCCTCGCGCAGAGATTCGAGGCGATCCGTACCGCCGATGACGGATAGATTGTAAAAGATCCGGCCGTGGAGGTCCGCGTTGTCATCGAGATAACCGATGCACTCCAATTGGGTCTGCCGGCGCATGAACTCACCCACCATCCGGCCGGTCTGCCCCGCACCGATGACAACAAATTTCATCTCAACACCTCATCGCCGGGCTCCTGATGGAACAGTTTTCAGAAACCCTTTCCCAGTTTCGCCCTGATGATAATCGAAAGTTCTTCATCCGTCAGATAGCGGCCCGCTTCCACGGTTCTCGCCGCGATCATCGGCAGCAACTCCTCCAACTGCTTTTCGGTCATTTCGAAGCCCAAGCGGTTGGCGTTGGTTTTAAGGGCGACCCGCCCGCTGTGCTTGGAAACACCGATAGTACGCGCCGAGGCATCCCGGCCGACAAGTTCAGGTGAAATCAGTTCATAGGTGTTGAGCGCCTTGAGAACACCGTCGACATGAATACCGCTGGAATGCCGCCAGTTATTATCCCCCACCACGGGGTGATTCACCGGCAAGGGCCGGTCGGCCGCGACTTGCACATAATGACATAATTCATGGAATCGGGTCATGTCGATTCCGGTATCGACATTGAGCGTCAGCTCCATCGCCGCCGTGACAACCTCGAGGGCGGCATTACCCGCCCTCTCTCCGATACCGTTCACCGCCGTGGAAACAAAATACTTTCTGGCGCCGGATATTTTCCCCGACTCTTTTAAATCCAGATAGGTGCGCGCCCCGACAACGGCATTCGCAGCCGCCATACCCAAGTCATTGTGGGCATGAACCTCGATGTCGATATCTTCCTGCTCCCAGACCTCTTGTAATATCCGTTGCACACTGATCGGATCGGTACGCCCCACCGTATCACAGAGGCGGATCCGGTCTGCTCCCGCCTCCCGCACGGCGGCGATCAATTCCATCCGGAAGACAGGATCGGCGCTGAAAGCATCCTGAAAATCGGCGACCATATAGAGGTCGAGACTCTTGCCATGCCTCATCGCGTCCGTCATCGCTTTTAGAACAAAGGATCGATCCTTTCGCAGGACATTCGCGATCATGAACTCGGAAGACGGAATCGACGCGCAACAACCATCCATTCCCCTCTTCCGTGACCAGTCGATTTCGGCTGGGATCGGCCGGTGCCATCCCAAAATTCGACACGCCAACAGGCCGTCACGGCGTCTCGACACCAACTCATCGAGATATTCCCCTTCGTATCCTCCTGAAGCCGGAAATCCCGCTTCAATCTCGGTGACACCGGCCTGATTCAGTAACGAGGCGATTTGCAGCTTCTGCTCATTGGTGAAGACAATCCCATAGGTTTGTTCCCCATCCCGCAGAGTCGTGTCTGATAAAATAACGCCTGTAGCCTTTTCCGTCATGGTTGTCCCTTCCGCTCCCATATTAATGATCTGATGTCTTATACAAGATCCCGTGGAAGATGAAAACAGGCCTAATTTATTCCGCCACGTTTCCTATTGATGAATTGAGCGGTTGCGGCGACCGTATCGAAATGCTCCGGCCGCACCTCGCGATCCAGAACGGTAATCCCAAATGAGTTTTCAATAAAATTGATAAACCCGAACATCTCGAGGGAATCCAATGAATCCAAAGAGCACGTCTGCGGCGGGCACCCGTTCAGCCGGATCGACGTGGATCGCTTCAAGTACGATACAATCTCATTAATGATGGGATCGGTCATCAACAGCCATCACCCTTCCATTTTCACCCTTCAGTGATCTTTCTGCACCCTTATGGCATACAGCAACTTAGCATAGCAGATCCCGGCAGTTCCGTCAGGACCCTAATCTTCAGATCAAACCCGCAAATTCATGGCATGATGCCGCTGGTTCCTTTGGGAGTTTTAATCCGCCGGATCGACCGGATCCCCGGAGCTTGGAGTCGATTCTTTAACCTCTTCTCCCTCATGGCGTTGGGCGGTTCGCGCTCTCAATTTATCCCCCCAATAATCCGAGGTGGCGATCACGTCGGAACTATAAAGAACGGTGGGGATCGTTTTGAGCAGTACGAGAAGATCCATCGCCAAGGAGAGACGCCGGATATATTCCAGATCGAGCTGGATCCGTCGTTCCCAATCAATCGTGTTCCGGCCGTTAACCTGGGCCCAGCCGGTGATCCCCGGCCGGACGAGAAGCCGGCCCCGCTGGTTTTCATCATAAAGATCGACCTGAAATCTCAACCCGGGTCGCGGTCCGACAATGCTGATATCCCCCTTGATCACGTTAAAGAGCTGTGGAAGTTCATCCAAACTCGTCTTGCGAAGAAACCGCCCGATGCCGGAAACACGGGAATCGTGCTCCATCACCCGGATCCCCGCCCCCTTATGCTCGGCCCCGACGACCATCGAACGGAACTTTATGAGGTGGAAGGGGCGGCCGTCTCTGCCGATGCGCTCCTGGCGGTAGAAAACCTCTTCTCCATCCTCCAGTTTGACGAGGAGGGCGATGAAGAGCATAGGAAGTGCGAAGATCAGCAGGATCGGCAGGGCCATCAGGACGTCAAGCATCCTTTTGCCGCTCCGTGCGTAGAAATTGCGGGGGGCCGCCGCATTGTCGGATTTTCCGCTTTCTGGACTCATCCTGGCTTCAATTTAAGAGGGATTATCCTGCCAGTCCACTGCATGAATCACCGGCTCTCGATAAATAAAATTCTTACTAATTTTGATTCCCAAGTAAACGTTTGCAAGATCTCCCGCGACTCCACATGCAAACCACCTACCCCGGGCTGCCGAATGGAAGGGAGTTAACAATGGAACGATCTTGGTTTCTATGCCTTCTCTCCTTAAGTCTTTTGATCCCTCTGACCTCATCCAATGCGAATCTCTCTGAGTCAAAGAACGTATTTGACGGATCACAACCGCGCCTGGCGCAGGAGGAACTGATCCGGCAGATCGCGGACATGAATCACTTTTCTCTGAATCTCTATCTTCGTTTGAGCCGTAAACCCGGAAACTTGTTCTTCTCCCCCTACAGTGTATCGGAAACTTTGGCAATGACCTATGCCGGGGCCAGGGGCGAAACGGAAAGGCAGATGTCCCAGGTCCTAAATTTCCCCACCGACCGTGAAAGGCTCCATTTGATTCAGGCCGGATCTCGGAAGCAGCGGGAACAATATACATCGGGGGGGTTGCGTTTCAGTATGGCGAATTCCGTGTGGGGTCAGAGAGATCACACGTTCAGAGCCGATTATATTGAATTGATTCAGAAGCAATATGGCGCCCTCTTCACTGCGGTCGATTTCAGATCCCAAACGGAAGAGGCGCGGCAAGCGATAAATCACTGGGCGGAGAAAGAGACACATTCACGGACGGAGGATTTTATTGAAAGCAGCCTCCTGGACACTTCCACCATTTTGGTTCTGGCGGATATCATTTACTTCAAGGGAATGTGGGCCCGCCGCTTCCCGATCGAGAATACCGCCGAAGCTGATTTCCATCTGTCCAGTGATCGGAGGGTAAAATCCCTCCTGATGTCGCAACTTACAGAGCTCAGGAATTACGACTTTAACGATTTTCAAGCCGTCGAAATCCCCTATGACGGTCATGACCTCTCCTTGGTCCTCCTCCTTCCCAAAGAGATAGATGGATTGGCCCGGCTGGAGGCCGCGCTGACCCTGGATCATTTGGATGACTGGCTCGATAAATTGGGGGAATCGAGGCCGAAATTGGTGCGGATTACGATTCCAAAGCTCAACCTTGCCTCCCGCCTCGAATTGTCGGCGCCCTTGGCGGATCTTGGAATGCCGGATCTCTTTCAATCAGGTCATGCCGATCTCTCGGGGATAGATGGATCCGGCGCTCTCTTTGTCGATAGTGTTATCCATCAGGCGACAATAGAGATCGATGAGATGGGATCCGAAGCCTCCTCCTCGACCGCCGCCGTCATAAAGAAAAGGGAAAGGATCACAGACCTCCGGGCGGATCACCCCTTCCTCTTCATGATTCTGGATCGCCACACAAGGACCCTTCTTTTTATGGGAAGGATGATCGATCCTTCCCGGCCTTGAATGAGCCTCACACAAGAGGAGAATCGATGACAATGTCAACATTTCCCATCACATTGCCCCACAAGATATTACAGGGCATGCCCGGAAAGCCGTCCCACAAATCCCCTGATTCGGACCCCAAAACGCCGGAACCGCCACTCTCGGTCCCGGCGGTACGGGCTCGATGAGCCGCTCCATGCTCCTTTTTTTATTGAAACCTTTCAAAATAAATGAGGTATAGTACCCGGAGGTGGGGTATTCCCACCTGGGCGATTTAGTGATTTCTCTCCAGAAAAGATGTGGTTTCGTTTCCGCCCTCCCTTTCGGAGTTCAGGTCTCACTGATTACCCCTGGTATAGTCAGATTGTTAGAATTGTATTCATCGCACGGTGAATACGAAGTGAGGAACAATGTCCAAGAAATTGTATGTTGGTAATTTGCCCTTCAGCGCGACTGAAGAGGCACTCCATGAACTCTTTTCCCAATACGGATCCATCGAATCGGTCAAGTTGGTCACAGACCGGGACACAGGCAGACCCCGTGGTTTTGGTTTCGTAGAAATGGCGGATGGCGCAAGTGAGGCGATAGCCGCACTCAACGATCGGGAATTCGGCGGCCGGAATCTCAAGGTCAACGAAGCCAAGCCCCGCGAAGGCGGCGGTGGCGGCGGTGGCCGTGGCGGCGGCGGCGGTGGCGGCCGGCGTAACTGGTAACCTTTAGATTTTAAAGGTGTGCCCGCTGGAGAATGGACTCACAACTCCTCTTCAGCGGGCATTTTCTTTCGCCCTATTTTCTTGAATCTCTTCCGCTGGCTTATAGATTACTTTTGCAAATGACTATAGTTATATCATCCGACTGTGGCATTCCAGCGGCGAAAATGCGAACAGCGTTTCGAACATGTTCCACGATCTCTTCGGCCGATTCTCTGCGATTGTTTTTGACAATTTCAAGCACACCCTCGATGCCAAAATACCTGTCATCGGCTGTCTGTGTTTCCGTAATTCCATCCGTAAGGAATATCGCGATTTCACCAGGCCTTAGCTCTATCGAATCACTGACAGAGTATTCCTGCCCCGATAAAACACCGAGAGGCAATCCCGTGCTCTGCAGCTCAACCCTTACCTCTCCAGCGGGATCAATGATGAAACCGGAGGTATGGCCGGCACTGGCATAGACTATTCGCCGCGCCGCGATATCGAGCCGCGCATACAATAACGTTACAAACCGGTGCAATTCCAAATCTTTGACAAGAACTTCATTGAGACGCTTTAGGATTTCATTGAGATCTTGATGATTCTGCAAGAGAGATCGGAGATAGGCCCGTGTTTGTGTCATGACCATAGCCGGACCGAAGCCGTGGCCGCTGACATCACCGATCGCGATTCCCAATGAGCCGTTCGTCGAACGGATGAAGTCATAGTAGTCGCCGCACATGGCATCAGCGGGAAAGGTCGCACCCGCAATATCGAAGCCGGGGACGTGAGGCGGTTTCTTTGGATAAAGGTGCTTTTGTACCAGGGCGGCCACCTGCATTTCGATGTCCTGCTCTTTCGTCCTGAGCTTTTCGGTCATGTCTTTGACGACAGATACAAAATGATGAATCCGGCCGCTTGCATCTCGCATGGGTGTAATACTCTGCTCGGCGTAATAGATCTCGCCGTTCTTCTTTCGATTGATGACGGTATCCCGATAGACCTCTCCTCTAAGTATCGTGTCCCAGAGCTTTTTATAACTTTCTTCCCCTTGCAGCCCGGATTTCAGGATGCGCGGTGTCCGACCCATCACTTCTGCTCTTGAATAGCCGGTGGTCTTTTCAAATGCCGGATTGACATACTCTATCTTTCCCTTCAAATCCGTAATAAGAACGGTATCGTTGGTTTGCTCGACGGCGCTGGAAAGCCTTTGGACCAATTCCTGTGACTTTTTCTTATTCGTTACGTCGCGAAAAAAGGCGACGCCTCCCCGCAGTATCCCGGACTCATCCACCATCGGGGTTGCGCTGGCGCTGAGCCACATCTCTCCCGGCAGTTCAGAATTCCGGACATAGATCTCTGCCTCCCGCACCTCTTCACCCCTCACCGCCCTCGGGATCGGCAATTGATCCAGCGGGTAGGGAGTGACGGTGTCCGGCAGAAAGAATCCGCGAGCCGATAGGATCCCGGCATCGAACCTATCCCCCGTTGAGCATTTCAACATTCTCTGAGCCGCGGGATTGGTAAAGATGATGACGCCGTCGCGGTCGGCTACAACAACCCCTTCCGCCAGACTGCGGCTGATGGATTTGAGAATCCTATCCTGTTTCCTGAGAGCCGCGTTCCGGTAAAAAATGATCAGCGAAAAGATGATGCCAAGTATCATTTCCCATCCAAAGAAAGCCATCAATCCCCGGATAAGCGGTTGCTTTGATTTATTCTTGGAGAAATACTTTTCGGTGGGGTGAAGGGATAGACTCCACGTTTGGCCGCCCAGCTCAATCTGCTTCTCGCAGGATTCAGCCGGTGAGGATGCTTCAATAAAACCGGCTGATAGCCATATCGATTCCGGCCCGCCGTTGACATCCAAATCAACCAACTTGAAGTGTACTAAATTCTCCATATCTTCCTGAAAAAGCAGAAAGGAATGTTTGAGGACTTCTTCAATACTCAGCGCAAGCGTCGCAAAACCCAACAACCCGCCTTTCTCAGGCAAGACTTCCTCAACGGGCTTTTCATAAACCGGGAGAAAACCGAGAAACCCAATTGAGTTGCCCTCCACTGAGGCAAGCAGGACCGGATCCGATAGAGCGAGATCCGCCGATTCTATGGCCCGATCGAGAGCGGCGCGGCGGGTCGATTCGGAACCGACATCATAGCCGATAAGATCTTCATTCCCTTTCAGGGGCTCTACACAGAAAATTGGATAGTACTCATCCCTCTGGGGCGATGAGATCAAATCACCGCCAAGAGTGACGTCACTAACCGTAAAGTTTTCAAACCCTGAAGCCCGCGCGTGCGATTCGAAATTCGTGCGCATGTCTCCAGGTATACGAGGGATCCATTCGAGCGCTTTTATCGAGGGATGCCGTGAGATCGCGCGGGCGGTGAAGGATCTAAATTCCTGGCGTGAAACATCAGTACTGCTGTCAAAGAGAGACCTGATGCCGTACAGGACTTCAAAAAGATTCGACATTTTTATTTCAAGTGAGGAGACCCGCTCAGAGAGATAGTCGCCGCAATGAGCCAACAATTCTTCCCGTTCCTGCCGGCCGACAACCTGATAGGTCAGCATCCCGAGAAGGGGTCCCAGGAGGATCAGCACAATGATGATGACCGACCCCGTGCTCCTGTAGAAGGGTTGCATTCTATAGATTCCTGCCCCGTGGATTCAGAAACATCCGTTGTTTCATTGCCGACCTTCAGTTCACAAAATTATGAGTAACTGATAAGACTACCCTAATTACGGCATTCTGACCAGTAAATCTTTACTATTCTTTATGTTATAAGATTTACTCAAAACAATAAACGGTTGGCATTAGGAATGGGTATTGTGTTTCAGGCGTGTGGTTTTTTGGATACCTTGCGGGAAACAAGAGGATGTCCACGGCCGTTTCATCAGGGAAGGAAGGTTCGTGATGCCAGGATACAGGGCTATCGTAGGTCATTTCACCCTATTTCTATTGTTGATGAATCCGCAACCGGCTCAAGCCACGGATGCTTCACTGGTGAATGGCGAAGTGGGGCTTTATCCGGTCGGCTTTAGACTCTATGCGGATCGAGATGGAGCGCGAACCTTCGCATGTCCCATCCGGCCCGATGGAGACGCCTTCGCGCCGGGTCGTCCCGTGCGGATCTATATCTGGTATCCGGCGCAGGATTCCGATCGTGGACGTTTGCTCATCCGGGATTATATCCAGATGGCGGCGGATGACTTCGGGCTCCGGGGTGAGAATTCCGAACCGGTTCTTCCCGTTCAGCTTATGAAGGGGCTCGACGATGAACCTCTTGCCGCTCTTCTTAATGTTAAAACCATGGCCGTTCAGGGCGCGGAGCCGGAAAGTTGCCCGTTCCCCTTGATCATCCTGGGCCAGGGTCTTTATTACGAATCCCCCTTCACACATTATGCTCTCTGTGAATCGCTTGCGGGTCACGGATACGTTGTGGCGACCTGCCCGTTAATGGGAACTCACGCCAGATTGGTCAATATCAATGCTGTCGATCTGGAGACACAGATCCGGGATATGGAATTCGTCCTTTCCAAAGCCCGGGAACTCCCCTTTGTTGATTCTGAGGAATTGGGTGTCATCGGCTATGATTTGGGCGGGATGGCCGGACTGATCCTGTCCATGCGCAATCTTGATGTAGACGCTTTTCTGAGTCTCGATTCAGGAATTCTCTTCCCTCATTATTCGGGTCTTCCAAACACTCATCCCAATTACGATGAAAATAGGTTTGTCATCCCCTGGCTTCATGTGACTCAAGCGAGGTTTGGGCAGGGCGAGCCATCCCGGGGAGATCCCTCTTCACTGATGGACCGGAAAAGATTCGGCGACTCTTATCTCTACCTCGCTGAGACATTCAATCATGGAGATTTCACATCTTATGCGGCTTTCAGGATAACCAAAGCGGTTCCAGGCTATTGGTCTTCCCCGACTAATGATAGTGAATTGCTGCATGAACAAATCTGTCTCGCCGGCAGGGAATTCTTCGATGCCTACCTAAAAGATGACGGGGATGCCTTGTCGCGCCTTCAAACCATGCCGGGCGATCCGGCCGTGAGTAGGGCGTTCCCTGAAATGATTCACAAGCCTGGACAACCCCGCCATCCCCATCCGGACGACATCGTACAAGAGATCATTGAAAAGGGATTTGAGGCGGCCAGACCCACGATCCTTGAGGCTCGCAAAACCTATCCCGACAGCCTCTTGTTTCGTGAGCCCTTCATCAATTGGCTAGGTTATCATTTCCTCTATTGGTGGGGCCGCGAATCGGAAGCAGTTGAGGTTTTCAAGCTGAATACTGAGATATTTCCGCAATCAGCGAACGCCTTTGACAGCCTCGGCGAAGCCTACTCATTCACTGGAAATCGAGAGAAGGCGATCGAGAGTTACCGCCGATCCCTCGAACTGAATCCCGAAAACCAGAACGCAAGAGAGATCCTGGAGCAGCTCGACTGACAAGGAGAGGTGCCTCGCCAACCATCTGCGCCACAATAGAATACAGCCTTGTTGTTTTCCGTATCTGAGATGCTCGAACCCGATCCGCCGCGGCGCATGCTGTTTTCCCCATTACCTGCTATACTTATTAAATGAAAGTAATGCCATCAAGAATCACTCACTTGTATGATAACAAGGGATTACTATTCTTCCTGGTCCTCATGATCGGTTTCATTCTCAATCCCGCGGAAGGAAAAGGCGCCCGGAGAGATCATCCTATACGCCCCTTCACCGATACCAGGCCTGTAAAAGCGGTGGTGCAGAGGCAGTGGACACCTCTTCTGGAGGCCGACCCGGTGATACAGGGGGTCGTCGATGAAATCGATTGGAACGGACTGGCAGCTAAGATTGGTTGGCTCGAAAACTTCGAGACGCGGTATAGTTATACACCGCAGTGTGAAGCAGCGGGAGACTCACTCTTCGAATACTTTTCAAATCTTGGGCTGTCGGTCGTCAAACGGCATTTTATCTGGGATGACGTCGATATGTGGAATGTGGAGGCCACTCAAACCGGTACGATCTATCCCGACTCCATCTTCATCATCTGCGGCCACTATGATTCCATCTCGGAGGATGCCTATAACCTGGCGCCGGGGGCCGATGACAATGCCAGTGGTACGGCCGCCGTCATGACCGCCGCGCAGATTTTGAGTCAACATCCCACAAATTATGCAATCAAGTATGTTCTCTTTGCCGGCGAGGAGCAGGGTCTCATTGGAAGCTATTATTATGTTCAAGATGCGGTTTCTCTGGGTATGGCCATTGTCGGCGTGCTGAATGCCGACATGCTCGGTTGGTGGAGCTCGGGTGCTGATTTCGATTTGGAGATCGAAACAAACACTGACTCCCAGTGGCTGGCGGCGGCCGTGACCAATGCGGCCGATCTCTATACAAATATGCCTTATGAACTGCATATAGAGGATAATGCCTGGTGGGGGGATCATTGGTACTTTTGGCAGGCCGGGTTTGCCGCGGTCAATCATGAAGAGTCATATGATTTGGTCGATCCTGACTTCAATCCCTATTATCATACAACTCAGGATGTGCTCGATCATATCGATCCCGATTTCACTGTCGGTAATGTCAAAATTCTTGTGGCGGCCTTGACGACATTGGCACAACTTCAAGATGCCACGGGAGTCACTGATCAATTCGAAACCCCATCATTGACACTCCGGGCCGACCCGAACCCTTTCCACAATGGCGTGACAATTTGCCTGACCACCTCCGGAAAGTTACTGGCTGCAGATCTTGGAATTTTCAATATAGGCGGAAGGTTGATCGCCACCCTGCCGGTCAGGTTACAAGGCGGCCGGGGAACCGCGACTTGGCGGGCCTCCGAATTGTCTTCGATACACCTCTCCTCAGGGGTTTACTTCTGCCGTCCTCTGGGAATGCGTTCCGCCCGTCCGATTGAATTGATTTATATAAAGTAGTTTTCAGATCCAGCCTGCAGGAGACCTCCCTGGATTGTTAGGGAGACCCCGTCTTTTCCGCGGGTTGTATATAATATCTTCTGATATTCAATCATGATGGTGCCCTGACCGGAATTCGCAAGATTGCGGGCGCCGGCGGCACACGCAGCAGTGATTAGTGGGAACGGATAAAAATCAAATATCCAAGGCCCAGAAGCAAGATCCCCACCAGCCCAATGGTCAACTCAATGCCATAACTATCGATGACCGGCTGTATGAAACTCACGCTGCGTGTGGAAATAGAAACGACACCGCCCCAGAGATTATTGGTCACATCACCAAAGCTGCTCGGCAGTTCGGCCACCAACTTGCCCTCTTCATTTCGATTGACGCCGACGCCGCTGGCGAGGAGATATAGTACAACGGCCAGGATAATAAGCCTCGTGGCAACACGAGCCATCTTAAGACCATTGGAGGGCATCCTGCGTCCACGGGGGATTCCGGTCGATACACTCCGCATCATGGATTTGCGTTTTTGATCCTTGCTGGCCAGGGTGACACCCTTGAGCTTGTTGAGAAAAATGAAGACGTGGTGCCATCTCTTTTCAAAAGTGGACCACTCCTTCTCTTCCATGCCGACACCCGCATACAGTGTCCCCTTCTGGTTTAACATATCTGTCATGAGACCGACATGCGCCTGTGTTTCTTGTGTCAAGGCATTAGGAACGGCATCCGCAACAAAAGGAATCTGCTTGGCGATCCGTGCCTGCAGTTCAAGGAAATCCGATTCCTCCTTGTGCGTCAGACCGGCTGAATCTTTGAATTGCAGAAGGGTGTCGCGATACTTCAACCAATCACTTAACAGATTGCGAAGACGCCGTTTCGTAGCTAGCTTCTCGAACATAGTTATTCCCTCCCACACCCAATTAGTATTTCCCCATGATGAGTCTCATTTTCTCAGGATCTTCAAGTCGCGGTAGAATTTCAGAAGGACTAACGATTCCCTCATTATACAATTCGAGCAAAGAGGAATCGAGGAGAATCATCCCCTCACTGTAACTTCCAGCAATGATATTTGTCAGCTGATGGATTTTCCCCTCACGAATGAGATTGGAAATCGGACTATTAACAATCAAGATCTCCCGCGCGGCAATTCGTCCTTCTTGATCCTGGCGCCGCAGAAGAACCTGGGAGACAACCATTCTGAGAGTCAGCGCCAGACGGCCGCGTATCTCAGCCTGATCATCGTTTGGGAATACATCGATGATTCGATTGATGGTCTTTGTCGAACTCTGGGTTGAAAGCGTGCTAATGACAAGATTGCCCGTTTCGGCGGCGGTCAATGCGATCTCCATCGTTTCTCGATCCCTCATCTCCCCAACAAAGATAATGTGAGGCATTTGCCGGAGGGCGCTTCGCAGACCTCTCGCATAGCTTGAGGTATCGGCCCCCAGTTCACGCTGATCAATCACACAGGTCTTAGATGACAACATGAATTCGATGGGATCTTCAATGGTAATAATGTGTTTTGATTCTTCACCTTCAGTATTTAGATATTCCAGAAAACTGGCCACTGTTGAAGATTTTCCCGCCCCGGTTGGCCCGGTAATCAAGATCAATCCATTGGGTGTGTTGGTCATTTGGATTAAAAGCCGTTCAGAAATGCCCAGCTCGACGTAGTTGGGAACACTGAAAGGGACCAGGCGCAGAACAGCGGCCACTGAACTCCTTTGTCGATAGACATTCACACGAAAGCGGCAGATGTCTTCAATATGAAAAGACATATCCAACTCATTTTCCAACTCGAATTTCATGCGTTGATCAGAATTCAGAATTTCATAAACAAGTAACTGGCTATCCTTGGCTGAGAGGATCTTGTCGGAATCCTGCCACTCGAGACGTCCGAAGACATGGTAGGTAACGGGAGCTCCGGCGGAGATAATAATATCCGAAGCCTGCCGCTGGAGAGCCTCCTTTAGAATATCAACTATATGCATTGTAATTATCCTTCATCATCAGTCTGGGGATCATTAAGAGTCTCCGGAATCGGTCTTGCGGAGGCATCATCCACCCCTTCATCGCTCACAATTCTTGGGGTAATCTCGATGATGAGATCCAATTGCGATTTCTCTGTCTTGCGGTGCTGGAAAAAATAACCGAGAAACGGGATATCCCCTAATAAAGGCACTTTTTTAACTGAATTCCGTTCTTCTTCAGCGAGGAGACCTCCGATATAGATCTTCCCGCCATCCCTGACACGCACATAGGTCCTGGTGCGCCTGGTCGAGGTCTGCGGGAGGTCATCGTCTGGTCCAATGAAGGCCACGATTCGGGAAACCTCAGGTTCAACTAATGTCGTTATATAACCATTTCCGGATATCCGGGGCGTAATACCCAGCTTCACCCCGACATCGATCTTTTCGAGTTGGATTGTTTGCAGCACGCCGCCCGCGGCCGTCGGAGACTGCAGCGAGGTAATGACAACCGGCACGGTCTCACCGGCGAAAATTTCTGCCGGTTCATTATCCAAGGTGACGACCTTTGCGTTGGAGAGGAGCCTCGCCCTACCTTCTGTGACTAAGGCTTCAATGGTGACCTCAAAGGCCGCCATTTGCCGCTGAATATCGCCATTCTTTTCAAAGGGCGTAAAGGGGATTCTCGGAGGTATCTGACCGGCGGCGCTTCCCTCGTAGGATCCCTCGGCGACTACGGTCGTCCAATTCGTGATCTTCTCCCAATCGATTCCAATCTCCAACAATCCCGTCGTATTCACCTCAAAGAGGCGGGCTTCGAGGAGTATTTGCGCCGGTTTCTCATCAAGGCCGGCAATAATCGATTCAGCCTGTTCAATGACCGAGGGGCTCGCCCTCATGACGATTTTATTCCCCTGAACATTGGATGTGACGGCCTTTGTGAGGAGTTCGAGCATCCGGCTCACGTCTGCGGCGTTGGCGTACTTTAAATGGAATGTCTTTGTTACCAGTCCGGTTTCGGTATTCAGCCGTTGCACATCCGCGACGAGGATGGATTTCCCAACCCTCTCATACCCCAATCCGGCTGCCCGAACCACCAGGTTCAAAGCCTCATCAAAGGGCGTATCTTTGAGATGAATCGATATCCGGCGGCCCTGAAGCTCCGGCGAGGTCACGATATTGAGCCCCGTCCGGCTCGCCAATATTTGGAGGATATCAACCACCGAAGTGCTGTCGGCGTCCAGCGTTATCAGGTTTTGCTCCGGTTCATCCTGCGCCAGCGGTCCATAGGGCGCGGGAGACAGGCACATTCCGAGGACCAAGACCAGGATTGCGGCCTTTAGAATAAGAGTTCTGTTCAGACTCACCTTTCACCTCCTAGGGTGACTGCAAAAACACCTCTTCTTCGTCTTTTACAACCGTGATTCCACTCGAAGTGATGTCTTGGATGAACCAGCCCTGAAAGGTGTCTCCTACCCGAAGCCAGCTTGATTGTGTGGAACCAACGCTGAGTTGCACAGATGGATTAACATTATCAAAGAGCAATGCCCGCAGAACCGGTTTAACAACCTCATTCTTGGATTTGAGTTTAACATCAGAGGTCCGCGGCCGGGACTTCGGCCGGCTTGGAACCTTAAACGGATCTCTTGTCAGCTCGACGTCAACACTGAGCAGGCTGTCCTTCGCGCTGAGTCTGTCCAGGAGGTCCCCATTCTCGACGACGATCTGCTGTTCCCCCGTGCTGTTTCCATTCCAGAGCACTGAAGTGACGACGGTTTGGGTCCTGAATCCTAGAAAGAGACAGACCCCGAAGAGAACGGCCAAGGCGTACCAGATAGTTCGGTTTTTCTGTGCAAGTCGGCTCACGAATTAGGACTCCATCCGCGGATCATAGATCGAGAGATTCAGGCGTAGTTCCAGGTCGCTTGAATCGATTATTGGTTCAATGGAGAAGGCGTCGATAGTGGATAATTGCCCTCCCCTCTCCAGCCATTTAAAAAAATCGATGATTTGGTTGTAAGAACCATTCGCCCGCAGAAAATACCGATTGCGCGTTAGCTGGCCGGTCTGGCTGCTTTTTTCCGTTCTCAACTCAAGTCTCTTGAGATTCGATTTCCGCAGCCCCCCCGCAAGAAAATCTATGGGATCAACAAGTTTTGCCGGAATCGCGAGTGAATCTCCCTTCATACCGGCAAAGTAGCCGGCCAATCGGTCTTCATATGCGCTCTGATTCTCGATCTTCGTCAACTGCCGGCGAAGTTGTTCCCTCTGCACCTTTAAATCCTCGTATTCACCGAGCTGCCGGTTCACGGCGCCCAAATCAATGACAAGCCCAAGGAGAAGCAGAAGGACGGCGGTACCGATCGTCAATCCGGCCCGTTTTTTCCATTTTTGCAGCGTCACAACGCTTCTTCCCCACGGCGGCAAAAGACCTGAAAGCGGCTGGAGCTCCGCCCCTGCAAATTGCCGAGTGTCACATCCGGAAGATCGCTTGCAATCCTTGGATCTCCTCGGAGGGCCTCGACGAATTCGGAGATCGATTCCATATCGGATCCCCCACTCAGGAAAAAACCGGAAAGCTGGAAACTGACAGAATGGCCTCGTTGTGCGAGTTCCGCGTTCATGCCCTCCAATTGCAGCGATGGGTTGATGAGTCGCGATACCGCCGCGAGTTTTGGGGACCAATTGATGCGGTTCTCCCGGGCTTCCAAAAGCTCCAATATCAATTTTGTTCCAGGCTGCATCTCCGTCTTGCGATTCACCTGGTCGGCCAGTCTGGCCACCTCCGCCCGGATGGCATTTGTACGTTCCCTAACGAGGGACGCGCTGAGCAGGAGAAGAAAGATAATCAAAATTCCAATGGTCGTCATTGCAGAAAGAACTATTGTATAAATCATACGCTCTTTGGCAAGCCGTCGATTCTCGATGTACTCAGGATATAGATTAATTTTAAACATCGGTATGATCCCACCAGCGGCAGAGTCCACAGGCTGTGATATAGTGTGGCCCCTTTGCCGCTATCTCTTGCTCTGCCTTCTTGGATTTTTCGAGTCCTTCGAGAGGGTCCAATATGGACAGATCGACGCCGATCTTCGCATTCAATTTTTCGCATAATCCAGTATTGAGGGCGCCTCCTCCACCGACCATCAGCAATCCGAGATCCTTTCTAAATCTTGATCGATAGAAAGTTTGGGTCTCGCGGATTTGTTCAGCAAGACGGTCCAGATATCCATTCACCTCGTCAGCATCCGCGCTATCGGGCACACCGGGTCCAATGGTCCGGGTCAGAATGCCGCCATCGGCCTGTGTCATATAGAGCCGGGTATGCTGCGCCCCAAGATCTAATAATCCTAAGACTCCGGTCTTCGCCGACGATTTTGCGGCCAGCAGCGCATTGAGCCCGGCCAAAGGTTCAAGATCAACAACATTGGGCTCCAGCCCCAACTGAGAGAGCACCTTTAAAGAAAATTCACGCTGCGAAAGTGGAGCGGCCGCCAACAAAACCCGCATCTCTTCAGGATCGCCCTCCTTCTCAGGCGCTTGTTTTCCCATAATCTGAAAATCAAGGATCGGAGAGATCATATCCTCAAGATTGAGATGTTTTTTTGCCTCAAA
Organism: Candidatus Eisenbacteria bacterium; assembly: GCA_018831195.1. NCBI lineage: Bacteria > Candidatus Eiseniibacteriota > Candidatus Eiseniibacteriota bacterium. The sequence goes on from JAHJDP010000097.1 coordinate 55,232, forward strand.
TGGAAGCGCCAGGCGAAGCTCAGCAGTACTCAATCGGGGCAGGGCAACTTCGCGTACATTCGCCTCCTCGCCGCGTACGGCGACGGCGATCGTACCCAGTTTCTTTCCATTGAGACCGAGCCGATTCAGCAAACGCTTCAAGGCCTCGGCTGTACGGACAATTTCATCATCCGAACTCTTTATATCGATCTCTTCAACACCGGCATGCGTTATTCGCTTCAGCGTTGAAGCCCCTTGGCCCCGAAGCAGTTTCACCCAGCGATGGCCGAGGTCGATACCGGTTCGAACCGGTCCTGAAACAGACAATACCCTTCTCCTATCCTTCAATTCGCCAATGCGGCGATTTCACGCCAATTTAGGATTTTTAGCGTCCCGGAGACCCCACCCGGCCACTCTTCTTCAAGGTATCCAGGAAGATTGGGGATGAAGCCGCCGTTGTAAGTGACATCAGGCCCCCCTGTCGTCACGAGATCACGAAGACAAACGAGACTTCCAACGAGGGCAAAATTTGAATTTATCCTGTCAATATCACGAGTGACATACAGCAGAGCCGGCCATGTCGTTGTGCCGATCTGAACCAAGGCGCTTCCATTCTTGTCAACATCGTAGGCGATCATCGCGATTCCATAATAGGGTTCGAAGATCACCTGTGATACTTCGACGACAGCGCCTATCCAATAGTTATAATCAATGCGGTCCGATTCCGTAACGCCCGTAAATCGAGCGCCGATGATCGTCGCATGAATCGTCGTGCTGGAATTTCCATCGAAGATGAGGGATGTGACGCCCAATATTCCGGGCGGATCAACGATCGGGACCTCCCCAAAATTAACAACGACTCCGACGTCTCCCGCATTGCGTTTGAAAACACCCGTTGCGTCATCGAAATATGCGGTGATCGTGGCATTATTATCGAAGTCATATGTGAAGGTCTTTTGCCCGCTGTTGTAACTTATCACACTTTGACAGCTATCCCCGCAGCTTGAGGTGATCTCCGTGCCGTCACCCGTAAAAATACGCGCATAGTATTTCGATCCATCCTTGGCAGCGCGTACATTATAGTAGGTCGCATCCGGGAAATGACCGGGATCGGTGTAGATCGGAGGCGGCGTGATGATGAATCCAGAGGTATAAGAATAATCGCAGGCCAAATGCGAATCATGCGGCCCGAAGTCCGGATCCCCGTTGACATGGGCATCACCATTCAGGCAGAAATTGCCTCCTACATCGGCATCCCCCATGATCAGCATGCTGAGGCCGTAAATCGACGGCGGCACCTCGGCCATGACCTCGATACGCCGCTGCGCATCCAGAACGTCGCCCGTCGCCAATAATTGTACAACATTCGAATGACCGCCGAAAGTCGTATCCGTCACGGTGAGGTCGTAACTGCCCCTGCCCGCAGGCTCATCGACCCAACCGGTACGCCATGATCGGTCTTCCAGGAATTTGGCGCGAGCGCGTTCGATGGCGCCATCGGCAAGAAGAAAGGCCTCGCTGGATTTTTGACGGTAGAGGGCGCTCTTTGTTTCATAGGAAGTCATGGCGAAGAAGGACACACCGGCGATAAGAATGACGAGGATGAAAATCATGACAGTAAGCAGAGCAAAACCCTTGCCGTGATGTCCCAAAGGGTGCTTTAGTCTTTTCACTATTCCATCCCCTAGAATTCAAAAATCCGGTTGCGAAGCCTGGCACGGGTCATTTCTAGAACAAGATTTCCCGCGTTATCTTCCAGTTCCAGCGTTAAAGAGAGACTGGTCGTGTCGCTGTCGGGCACAACATTAAACTGAGTACAGCGTCTGTCGACAAGGTTGACTCCATCCTCCTGAATCCGGGGATCGCCTCCCCCTGTCAGCTGATAGGTATGGATTAGGACGCCGCTCGAATCATGAGTCGAGAACGAAGTTGCGGAACTCGTACTGAGAGATCCAGCCGCACGTATGGAACGAGCCATCCATTCAAGCGCCTCGGTCGAATTCTGTTGAAGAACGGCCTTATCACGGCCCCATTCCCAAGATCTTTGATTTGTAAGAATAAGTCTTCCTAGCGCGAAGACAATGATCAAGCCGAGGAAAGAGGCAATGAGCATCTCGATCGCCGTATAACCTGCATTTCCGCCGCGGCGTCTCATGGCATTCCTCGCCCCAGCATCGTGGTGACCTCAAGTGTCCGGTCTACATTGTTTCCATAGACGCGCGCGGTCCATGAGACATTGAGCGTCACGGTCGTCGCCTCCGCCTCCGGAACGCCGGCGAATATCTGATGCGAGACCGTGAAATTTCGATTGTCGACAACATAGGTTGTGTCGTTTCCGTCCAACCCCGGCAGGGTATCGTACCGGTAATCACTTCTTATGCCGTCAATTCGCGCCTGGGCCACGGCGATCGCTTTCCGGCGATCCTCCTCATAATCCAGCTGGTTCCGGCCCCGCATATACAATTGCGCGAGGCCGAAAAAAACGATGATAAGAAGCACCGCCGCTATCAGAACTTCAAGAAGCGAGAATCCGCGTTCCTTCCCGGCAGGATGTGTTCTATCATCAGTGTTGCTGGACATACCGACACCTTTCAAAATCCCGGCGTCCACCGGGTCTGCCTGACGCAGAAGCCCGGTGGATCAATCCTGGATCTCTACAGATTGGTTATGATCGGCGGACTACCATTCGAGTTTATATTAGGAACGGTAACATCCACCAAGACACCAGCCATCTTCAGCCCGACGGTTCCAGTCGCACGGATAGTCAAAGGGTTTGCGCTGGCATTAGCTCCGCCGCCCGCGGTTATCGTATAAGTGAATAGCTCGGTCGCACTCAAATCGACAATCCCGCCCCCCACTGCAGGCGGCCAAGTGGGATTTCCAGCCACATCCTGGTGCTCTTGAGCATAGGCTTTCGATGCGGTGATGATCTCACCGATCCGGCCGGTCGCCTCGGTTAGCCTGGCGTTCCGGATATACTTGCCATAGAGCGGAACGGCAATTGCCGCGAGAATGGCGACGACAACAACGACCACCATCAACTCGATCATTGTAAAACCTTTTTGATTAAGTCTCTTGTGGAAAAAACTCATCTTGAACCCTCCTGCCACACATTGCAGCAATGACCCGGACCAAGTTACGGGACCAGCAGGTGCCTGCCGGGATACGGCACGCCGCCTGGATAACCCAGTCAACTTTGACTAGTAGTTATATCCCCCTTTCATAATCGCTTCCCCCAAATGGAAAATCGGGAGGAACATTGCGATGACAATGACCCCGATCATTGAACCCACTATGACAATCATCAGCGGTTCAATGAGCGAGGTTAATCCCTGCACTGAGGCCTCCACTTGTGTATCATAGAAATCCGAAGATTTTATGAGCATGGCGTCCATCTCTCCGGATTCCTCACCCGTACTCATTAATTGCAAAACCATTTCAGGGAAAACCCCTGTTGAACGGAACGAATCCGTAATTCCCTGTCCGGCCCCCACGCTTCGCTTTACTTTGCCGAGGGCATGGCCCACATAGGCATTGCCAACGGCCCCTTTTACCAGATCGATGCTTTCTAGGATCGGCAATCCCGATCGAATAAGTATGCCAAAAGTCCTGGCGAACCGGCTCATGACCGCCTTGCGTATGATCGGCCCAAAGATAGGTATCCGTATGAGAAACAGGTCACGCATATAGCGCCCCGATCTGGTTCGTGTCCAGACAAAGATAAGAGATAGAAAGAGAATCAAAGCTCCAGCTGTTAAGAAGGCGTTACTTCGAATGGTCTGCGAGATCGAAATCATCAAGAGGGTCAAACCGGGCAATTGTTGACCCAGATCCGCATAAATCCCTTCAAATGTCGGCACAATTTTCAGGAGAAGAAAAAGACCAGCGGCCACCGCGAACAGAAAGACAAAAACGGGATAGGCCATTGCCGACCGAACTTTTGTCTTTATAGCGTCAATTTTCTCAAGATAAACAGCGAGATCCTCCAGGATCTTGTCCAGGGTCCCTGCTCGCTCGCCGGCACGAATCATATTGATATACATGGAACTGAAAGCGGCCGGATGGGCTGACATGGCATTCGAAAGACTTTCTCCGCGTTCGATTTGTACGGCGATATCTTCGATAGCCCTGGATAAAGTCCGACTGCCCGCATCATCCGCCAACCCACGGAGTCCGCGAACCAGCGGGATCCCCGCCTCCATGATAGTCGCCAGCTGGCGGGTGAAGAGAGCGATTTCACGGACGCCGACCGATGTAATCGGTGTGCGGGCGAAACGCTTGAACCACGAAATATCCAGGCCCTGTCCGCGATCTTCGATGACATTGAGCACCGTGAGCCCGTTGGAATGCAGATCCCTGACGACATCATCAATGCTATTTCCGGAAATGAGGCCGGAGCGTTCCTCACCGGATCTCGTTTTTGCAATGTAAGCAAAGTTACCCATTATGCGCCTCAAAGGGTCAAGTGGCGGCGATTTATTCGTCGCCCAAACAAACTCTCATTACTTCTTCAAGCGTGGTTAACCCTGTCTCTACCTTCTCAAATCCGCTCTGACGCAACGTTTTCATGCCTTCTTTCAAAGCCAAGTGCCGGATTTCGCCGGCGGGACGGTTTTCTGCGATGAGTTGCCGTATGCCCGTTGTAATCGGCATCATCTCGACTATCGCAACTCGACCCGTATAGCCTCTTCCTTTGCAAAGGGCGCAGCCGCCGCCGCGCATAAAACGGATCGGCTTATCATTAACGTTCAACTGGCCGGGACTGGACACGGCGAGCAAGACCTCATCAGGAGGTTGATACTCTTCGAGACAATGACGGCAATTGCGACGTACCAAGCGCTGTGCAGCGACAAGCGTTAACGCGCTGGCCGCCATAAAGGACTCAATACCCATTGAGACAAGCCGCGTCGCGGTCGCCGGGGCGTCATTTGCATGAATAGTACTGAAGACCATGTGTCCGGTGAGTGCGGCTCGAACAGCAATATCAGCCGTATCAGCGTCACGGATCTCTCCAACCATAATAATATCGGGGTCCTGCCGGAGAAATGAACGCAGCGTGTTCGAAAATGTAATCTTTTTGCGGATATTTACTTGAACCTGATTAATCCGATCGATTTGATACTCCACAGGATCTTCAATCGTCGTGATGTTTCGCGTCTCATTCCGCAGTTCGAGAAGGCTCGCATAAAGCGTTGTCGATTTCCCAGACCCGGTCGGTCCTGAAAGCAAGATCATGCCATATGGATTATGAATCGCATTAGTAAATACCTTGTAATTGGTTTCGGAAAACCCCAAGTCCCTAAGGGAGAAATTAAACGTTGTTTTATCAAGAAGACGAAGGACAAGTTTTTCACCATGTAATGTTGGAATGGCTGAAACCCGAATATCCACTTCGCGCTGGTTCTTTTTATATGTAAACCGGCCGTCCTGGCAGGCGCGTCGCTCAGCAATATCCATATTGGCCAATATTTTGATCCGGGAGATAACACCGGTATAGACGGCTCGCGGGGGTGTTAGGGCATCATAGAGCAGGCCATCCATGCGAAACCGAATTACAAGATTATGCTCCTGCGGTTCTATGTGAATATCGGTCGCCCGATCCTCAAGCGACATTCCAATCATTTGATCAACGAGTTTAATGACCCCGGCATCCTGCGCCCGCCGTTGAACTTCATCTTCGTCGGGTTCGTCATCGGACGGGAGCATAACCTCAATCTCACCCATTACTTTATCGATGAGTTGATTGACGTTCCGGCTGCCTTCAACCCGGTTGTAATTCGTTTCACGGGTGCGCTCCAGGACGTCAGGAGGCGCCAGCAGATATTCGACGGATAGACCTTTGCGCATCGTAATTTTTTGTAACTGATCGCGGGCTTCAACGTCCAGAGGATCAGAAAGAGCCACGGTGAGGAACTCGTCGGCAAGCCGGATAGGCAAAACATTGTATCGCCGGGCGAATTCCAGCGGAATAAAGTCTATGGCGGCCGGCTCTATGGCATCCTTGGCGGGTTCAAACATGCGTAGGTTGAACTGCGTGGCTAGTGTATTGAGAAGATCGCTCTCGCCGATATATCCAAGTTTGCAGAGAATGCCACCGAGCCGCTCACGCGAATCCGATTGCAGCGCAAGTGCTTCATCCAATTGGCCGCGGGTAATCAATCCCCGCCCAACCAATAGATCACCAAGCTCAGATTTCCCATACCCTGAGACTTCAGGCGCTACACGACCCTCTCCATCCCATGAAGAGGTCGAATCAGGGTTTCCCGATGGCAACATATCGGCAGACGCTCCATCCCATAATGACCGTGTATCGAGATAATGAAATGCCAGGCCAGGGCGCTAAAGACGCCCGGACCCCAAAGTCCATTCCCGCTCCTCTAGTTGGATATCGGCCGCTCAACCCGGCATCCTTCAACCTTTCGGCCCCCCAGAGAACCCTTAAGCTCTTGTGGAAGTTTAAGCTATCGGCCGGGATCGATAGAGACAGCGGGAGCCGTTCGAAGGCATGAGGTTTGATACGGTTGGAAGTTGCGGGATCCGGGAACGGGTCTAGTCTACCAACATGTTGTTATTCATGACGATCAGGCCGCGGCATCTCTCGCTTCTGGCTGAGTTATCAGGTTATAGGCAATCTGATAGGCGGATTTTAGGGCGCCATCCTGAGCGTTTTGTGCGAATGTCCCCTGGTTCATCCGGGTCGCCCACCGCTCACAACTCATATCAAAGGGAATGGACCCCAGCGTTGTGCTCCCGATTTGCAGATGCTGCCGGCAGACTTCATGGATGACCTCGGCGATCCGCTTTTCACGGGGATCACGAACCATATTCAGGATGATGTCCACATGGAAAGATTCGACCGCCTGCGTTATGGCTGGAAGGGATTCCGGTATCTCTGAGGAAACCTCTTCAAAGATTTCCTCGACGGACCTGGGGATACTCTCATCCGGGTGATCACCCGAGCCATCAAGCAAGCCCCGCAAAGGTGTTGGCCAGAGGATGCGAGATATTTTCCGATACAACGCCGCTTTGATAAATCCATAGGCATTCTGGACTGATGTCGGCTGCGGTCGCAGCACGACAATCTTGCGCGGGCTGGCAAGAAAGAAATCAAGGGCTGTCAGATTCGTTCCCGCACCGAGATCGACTAATAGGAAGTCCGTGTCCAGTTTATCAATGGCTCGCAGAATTCGCGTTTTCCGGCTGAAGTTCGGATTAGCCAAGGACGGAATGTCCATGCCCCCGGCCAATAACGAGACATTCGGCATGAAAGTCTCTTGAAGAACTTCCTCGAGATTCTCCACTCGCCGCAGCAAGAAATCCTCGAGAGTGACCTCGGGCATTCTGTTTCCGAGCATTGTATGAAGGTTGGCGCCCCCAAAATCACCGTCCATTAAGATGACCCGTTTCTTCAGCCGGCCCAGCCAGTAGGCCAAGCTGATAGCCACAAGGCTCTTGCCCACACCCCCTTTACCGCCGCCGATACTGATGGTCTGCCGCGGTAATTCCACACTCAGAGATTGGTCGTTTTTGTGTCCCAGAGGCTCCATAAGAGTTGTTGATCCCTTTTTCTTTGTTTAATTAGCTGTTGAATGACTGCGACCTGCTCAGGTATCGCCTCCTGAAACTTCGCGCCGAATCGAATCATTTTCCGTCCACGAACTTCTTCTTCCTTGCACCACATGATTGTGGCGAATGTATGTACATTGTCTTTCCTCGAAGGGAGAACGATTTCCAGGCGGATACGCCGGTCTTTCAACTCCGCCGGCTTTAAACAGCCGTAAAGATCCACAAGCTGGAGCCCCATACCCATCGGCGAAAGGTCCACCAACGCGGCTTCATATTTTTGGAATTTGAGATTTGAGTCGGGGTGTCCCACCAATGAAAAGTAAACCGGCATCGGGACTTTCGTTCTCGTGTTCTTTCTATTCCAGACCGGACTTGAACTATCCGGCAGCGAATTCACAATGCGAAGGTAGAGGAGCATACCATGGGGCGCATCCGGTTGAATCGGGGTCTCATCATGACAGACCAGCCAATCACTTTGAGGCTTATCAACCTCCCCCGCTGACGCAGCCTGAAAGATCAAAGAGGTTTTCATCAAGTTGTTCCATGCAACCGATGGCCGGTTTGTCCCCAATAACTTCGTTGCCAAGAGATCGACCGTCGCCGGGCGGATATCGGATAGAGCCTCCCTCTCCAACAGCGAGGCAAGCAGAGGGGCCAAGTCATTCCCTTCCCGGTCATTCAGAGACAGAATTTTAAGAAGGGTCAGAGCGCGGAGAATGGATCCTTCTGAAATGAAATGTTCGAAGAGTTCCTTGACCTCATCATCAGAGATACTTTCTCGGTCTATTCCAATGACGGATGAGAACCGATCGGAAATATTCCCCGGACTTGAATCGCTGAAGAGATCCAGGATCTCAAAGCGTCCCTCGAGGACCCTCTTTAACTTGTCCCTAGGACTCATAACCTGAACCCTCACATTTAGCTTTAAAGACACCACAATCAAAAGACCAGGCTCTTTTACTCATCGGCAGACATGCCCATCTTCTCGATTCGATTTCATGGAGTTCAGTGGACTTTGGAGAATTCCTGAAGTGAGAGGGCGCCCCGATCAGAAAGCGCTCTAACGTGTTATGATATAATGAGATAGATATATGGAGCCGTTGAGAATAGCACGGAGGGCTCTCCTTCGCCCTGCCCAAGGTGGAGGATGCGGCGTGAATCTCATCATTTCCGGTGCTGTCTGAGGTAAGATAAACACGGTATAATAGCCTCCGGGAGGATAACCACCATGGCTCAAACGAAATCATTCTATTTGAAAGCCGCCCTGCTCTCTCTGACATTCATCATCTTCAGTGGAACGGCCGCCCACGCGACATCATCCGGCTCGGTAAGCTTTTGGCCTGAAGCCGATGATCTCTTTGTTCCCGAGCGCCCGACGCCGCAAATGCCGCCGGAGAGAATTTTTGATGATGTCCTGTTCAACCGCGAGATTCCCGATGTGAGATCCCTTCATGGACCCGAGGGGGCCATGATCCGAATCATTGTTCCCGACCCCAACGATTCACAGATGATTTATTTGGGAACCTTCACCGGTGGGATTCATCGATCTTCTGACGGGGGAAACAGCTGGACCAGCCTCAATCAGGGGCTCACCCAGATCGACTACCGCGCCTTGGGTGTCCATCCGACGGAATCGAATATCCTGCTGGCGGCCGGTTTCGCCGCGGGGCCGGTGCGCAGTGAAGACGGTGGCCAGACGTGGTCCTGGTCCCATACTGGAACCGACACCGGGACCGGTATCGAATTCGCTTTCGATCCGATCGATCCATCGCGGGTTTACTATTTATCCAGCAGCCGGGTCTATGTCAGTCCCGATACCGGCAAGACTTGGACTGAGATCCCGATTCCCGGGGCCAGCGCCAGAAACGCCATCGCCATTGATCCCCTGGATCCCACCCGCCTGCTGATCGGAACCAACAGCGGTCTCTTCATTTCGACCGATTCAGGCTCATCTTGGGCCGCGCATAACGATGACTTCAGCGCGGTATCCTCTTTAACAATTAGAGAGATCATCTTTGACGCACAGGATCCGTTACTGGCCTATTTGGCATTTTGGGCTCACAATACCGGCGTCGACGGCGGCGTCTATCGTTCAACCGATGGCGGTCTAACCTGGGCCTCGGCCAATTCCGGGATTCCCGCCTACTCGAATTTCGATTATCATTCCATGACGTGTGATCCCTTCAATGAAGGACATGCCTATGCGGCTCTCTACAGCCACGGCGTGTATAAGACCACCAACGGCGGATTGACCTGGAGCAGTTCCTCAAATGGGATCCCCACCGGTGCGCGGCAATGCTGGGCGGTGGCGGCTTCACAAAACCCCGGCGGCGTGTACGCCGGGAATGCGGTTCCGGCGGGAGGGTTTTACAACAGCACCGATGCCGGCGCCAGCTGGTCCCGGTCGACCACTGGGCTCTATGCAGAAGACATAAACGCCCTCGAGTCCGACCCTTTCGTCCCCCTGCGTTTCTGTGTCGGTATCAGAGGCGGCATCCACCGCTGGACCGGTGATACCGGGCGCCCCGGTGATGGACGCGAGGCGGTTTGGGAGAGGATTTGCCCTGATCTTCCCACGCAGGGCATGCCGGATCGCGTTTATAACACTTTGGCCATATTCCCCTCCGGATTGTACATTTCACACTCACTCAGATTGCACTCGGGCGTCTATGTTTCTACCGACGATGGAGTGTCGACGCAGGAGCGGCCCAACGAGAGTCATTGGACAAAGTCCATCGGCGTCAATCCCATAGACCCCACCGATCTCTACACCGGCACATTCTATGACGGCATCTTCGAATCGACGGATGCGGGAGTGACATGGAGCGAGCGAAACGTGGGGTTGACGAATCCAGCCTGCAATAAGATCATCGCGGCCCACGATAATCCCCTGCGGATCTTTGCGGGCATGAGCGATGGCCTCTATCGATCCACTAATGGTGGCGCGAACTGGAATATCCTAAATAATGGTCTTCCTGCGGCGGGTATCGCTGATATCGATATCGATCCGCTGAATTCATCGCGTATGTTCACGGTCGTCGGCGCCGCCGTGGGATCCCCCTGCGTCTACCGCTCGGAGGATGGCGGAGACCTTTGGGAGCCCCTGGATATACCGGGAATCGGCCTGGCGGTCTTTGAATTTATTGAAAAGTTGGACATTTCCGCGGCCGATCCTGATTTCATCGCTGGGATCGATCCATTTGATCAAGTTCTTGTGGGAAACCCCACCACGCCGCATATTGTCTATTCAGAAGATGGTGGAGACCATTGGACTCTTCTGGCCGACGATCGCGCCTATGTCGATATGACTATCCTGCCGACCGCTGATCCCGTCATACTCGCGGGAGCCGTGGGCGAGGGGATTTTGCAGATTTATGGTCCTTCACTGGAATCCTCGGATGTCGAGGATGGAGACCCGGATCTCCACCCCGGCCGTCAAGTATCCCTCAGGAGCTTCCCCAACCCGTTTCATCGCAGCACGAGCCTTCGCTATGAGTTGCCTGCACAAACGCAGGTCAGGCTGTCGATCTATGATCTGACCGGACGCCTCGTGCGGCAATTCAACAATCTTGGGGAACTGGAAGCAGGCCGCTATCAGGTGGTTTGGGATGGCACCGATGATACCGGCCGCGAACTTGGATCCGGCGTTTATTTTCTCCGGCTGAAAACACGCTTCGATGAAGCAACACAGCGCGTCCTGAGAACGCGATAAAGAGGCCTCTTCCAAGTTTCAAAGGGATGCGGGTTATTCTCCGGCGAAGCTGGGTTTCACCCCCATCTCCTTTAACAAACGGTGGGCCTTGTCCACCCTATCCATGACCCACAGCATATAGCGAACATCGGTATGGATAGAACGCACCCGCTCGTCTTCGTAGTACCAATCCGACAAGAGGCTTTCCCAAGCTCCGTCGAACAGCAAGCCCGCAAGCTCCCCGCGGCCGTTGAGAGTCGGCGATCCTGAATTACCACCGGTCGTGTCCAGTGTCGACAGGAAATCCAGTGGCACCGATCCCAGATTCTCGAGACCATAGGGGCCGTATTCACCCGCGCGAATCGCCTCCAGCAGAGCGGGGGGTGAATCAAAGGGTTCTTCGCCGGTTTCCTTTTCGAGAAGCCCCTCAAGCGTGGTGAAGGGAAGATACCAGACACCGTCTCTCGGCTCATATCCGGCCACATGACCCGTCGTCACCCGGAGTGTGGAGTTGGCATCGGAATAGACCGAAACGCCCCGGCTGCGCTGATAGGCGATCAGCGCCTCCATAAACCGCGGCCGGACGTCCTCGAATTCTCCCTTGAGGGCCTCTTCCTCATCCTCCATCTCGCGTTCTGCAGGATAGAGCGCGACGGCAAGACGGATGAAGGGGTCCGCGCTCGCTTCGAACTCTTCAACCGAAGCGTCCATCCACCCAAGCCGGGTATCTAAATCTTCCAATTTGGTTTTGTTGTACATTTCATCGAGTATCCGATCCAATGCCGCGTCATCAGCGCCGCCGGGACCAATGCCGAAATAATTATCAAAGGCAGCGATTCTGTTTTCAGGTGCGAGGGTCGCATACATGAGGATCCGGTCTTTTGAAACCTGCCGATCGACACGGGCGTCATAAGACGTCTCCATCCGTTCCAGACGACGGCGCATGCGATCCAGATCGCGCTCCTGATAACCGGGTTCCCGCTCCATATCGGGTTTCTTCCGCTCTTGCGAGAGGCGGTAGAGCCGGGATGCAGAGCTCAACATCGACCAGCGGCTCACGACACCCCAGTAGAGATCGCGTTCCTGATACTTTTGATCCTTGACCAGCAAAGCCTGTAGTTCTTCAAGCGCCGTGCCATAGGCGGCATTGTTTTCCGGATCAGCGTCGATCCAGGCTTCCAGGCCCGCTTCCAGCTCGCGCTTCGCCGCGACCACATCGGTGCGATCGAATCCGGCGAGCATCCCTGCATAGTTCTTGGTCGTATTGTTAAGTCCTGAGATCATCGGGGCGAGTTTAAGCTTCGCATCGGGATATTGTTCAACCGCCCGATCTATGGAAGCTAAAAGATCCCCATAGACTTTAGCCCGCATCGGATAGTACCAGTTGATGCGGTTCTCGACTTCGTCGGCAAGGCGGTACCGGTTGGTCCCGCCCGGATAACCGGCAACCATGACAAAATCACCGTCCTTCACCCCATCCACCGCAATCCGCAGCCAGTGCTCCGGATGATACGGCACATTTTCGGGCGCCGGATCGGCGGGCTTGCCGTCCGGACCGACATAAGCTCTGAGGAATGAGAAATCTCCGGTGTGGCGGGGCCACATCCAGTTGTCGACATCGCCGCCGTACTTTCCCACCGACCGGGCGGGCGCATAAACAAGGCGCACATCGCGGATTTCCATCTGAGTGAATAATTGATAAAGAACACCGCCGTAGAAGGAACTCACACGGCAGCGCACACCCTCTTGTTTTTCGCATTCAGCAATCAGACTTTTCTCGGCGGCCTCGATGGCGTCGTAACGCTCCTTGCCTTTTGCACCCTCCGGAATCGCGGAAAGAATCCTCTCGGTCACATCTTCTACATTTGTTGTCACCAGAACCCGGCTTCCGGGCGCCGCCGGCAACTCCTCCTCGAACGAGCGGGCGAGGAAACCGTGTTCGAGAATATTGTTCTCCTCCGTGGAGTTATGTTGGATAGAACCGTAGGCGCAATGGTGATTGGTCACGACCAATCCCTGCTCTGAAACGAAGGAGGCCGTGCACCCCCCGAGCCAGATGACGGCGCCCATGGGGTAGGCTGTCAGGTCGGCTAAAGAAGCCGCATCGATCTCGAGCCCGGCCGCTTCCAATTCCGCCGCCAGCTCAGGCAGCTGGCTCGGCATCCACATCCCCTCATCGGCCGCGGATGAAAAGGCCATGCACATCAGCGCACAAATCAGCAGACCCCGCATGATTCCCCCCTCCAGGACAAAATGAACCCGTGATACAATCAGCAGGACGACGGCCCAGGTGACTTGACCGTCGCATAATAGCTGCTACTGAGCCGATTATTCAAAAATCTCGGCGAAAAAATCCTGCATATGCTGCCAGGAGCGTTGATCAGCCGCTTGATTATAGGCGACGCCACGCGACGGATCGTTCCCGGCCCCCTTCTGAGTGAAAGCGTGGACGGCGCCCGCGTACAGGATCAATTGGTAATCAACCCCCGCGGCCTCCATCTCCTCTACAAAACCGCGCACCGCGTCCGGGCCGACATGGGGATCAATGGCGCCGTGGCAAACGAGAATCTTCGCCTTGATCGACTTGGCATCCTCAGGGTTCGGCGTATCCAGACTTCCATGGAAACTTACAACACCGGCCAAATCGGCGCCGTAACGCGCCAGCTCAAGAACACCACCGCCGCCAAAACAGTAACCGATAGCGGCAACGCGTTCTGTATCCACCAGGGAATGGCGCTCAAGTCGCGCGAGCCCGGCGGCCAGGCGCTCACGGAAGAGAGCCCGGTTGCCGTAATACTTCCCGGCCTGTTCCTGAGCTTCTTGCACATTGGTTGGGCGAATGCCGCGGCCATAGACATCCGCGGCAAAGGCCACATATCCCATCTTGGCGAGCATCTCGGCCCGCATCTTTTCGTTTTCACTCAATCCCATCCATTGATGAACAATGAGGATTCCAGGCCGACGCGCCGAAAAGGCGTCGTCATAGGCAAGATACCCTTCCAGCGCGACGCCATTATCCTCGTAGACGACTGGTTGCGTGATGAGTTTGGCTGACACGGGTATCCCTCCTGTGAGCACAATCATCAAAACAACGGCAATGCGTAACATGTTCACCCCCTATCATCACCAAGGAACAAAGCGGCAGGAACATGAAAGAAACAGGGATATCCTATCTTGGTTCCATTAAAAAGGCGACAGATAATCCAGTGAGGTTGACGGCCCCATCGGATTGTCTTCTCACTCCCTCGCCCAAGTCGACCGCTAATCTACTATAATAACTCTTTTCGTCTCACTAAGATCTTTCGTCCTGAACTTGTAGAGGAAGACGGATGAAAGCCGCTCAGCGAATAGTCATTGCGCGCACGATGCCGGATGCGGGTGAGCGCGGGCTTCCGGTGGTGGAACCCATGGGGCCCCGGCGTGCCGAGGCCCCACATCTCAGGTTCACTGCCAATTAGCGGCGTAGCACTAACTTTTTGCTCATACTCTGCGTTTCGCTCGCCAGGCGGATGAAGTAGATGCCTGGCTGAGCGGGGCGGCCTGCCGCATCCTGGCCGTCCCACATGACCGAGTACACTCCGGCTTCGAACGAGCCCTCCGCAAGCGTGCGCACCCGGCGCCCGCCCACATCATAGATTTCCAGTTTCGCCTGCTGGGCTGTCGGCAAGGCGAAATTAACCGTGGATGACCCGCCGGTTGGATTGGGAAAAACGCTGTGGATGCCGAACTTGAGGCCGTTCAGGCTGGATCCTACGCCCGCCGTACCACAATCGCAGGTGATGGCGCAGAGATCGATCACGCCCGGAACATTTTCACAGAGGAAAGTCACCTGGAAACAGCAAGTGTCAGGCACCGCCGCACCGGCCGCCGCCGTGACTTTGATGTAACCGGACCATGTCGGAGGCACGGGATTGGGAGCGGGCGTGATCTGATCCTCGTCCACCAATATGGCGCTGTAATCCTGACAGAGTCCCGAAATCGTCCAGGGCATATCCGTCGGACAGACCAGTTCCGCAACGTGGATCAACGAGGCGCCGCCGCCGGCGCACACCGTCAGATCTCCAAAATGATAGTTCACCTGGCCGGGGCCGCCGGAGCCATCCCAGGCGATATCGACATTGCCGTCCCAATGATCGCTTGTCGGGCACGGTCCACCCGGAGGCGGTTCGCCCTGCGTGATTGGATTCGGCGGCAGATCGGCGAGCGCTACCTCGAAGAAGATATCGAAGAAGCTATCAGGCGCCAGCGCTGGAACATCGAACTGCCCGATGGGGCCGAAATCCGGCATGAACGCGCCGAACTCCTGCGAGTTCATCGTTCCACTGATCATTGATGTTGTCTCCGTCAAACTCGGATTGTCCCAGCGCAGGTGGAATTGAACAATGTCAGTTCCCGGCAGGGTCTCCCAATCAACCGCACCGAGGTCCGGATTCGACCCCGCTGTACCACAATCACAGGTGATGGCGCAGAGATCGATCACGCCTGGCACGCCATCGCAGAAAAGGGTCACCTGGAAGCAGCAAGTATCGGGCACCGCCGCACCGGCCGCCGCCGTGACACTGATATAACCGGTCCATCCCGGAGGCACTGGGTTGGGAGCGGGTGTGATCATGTCCTCCTCAACCAAGATGGCATTGAAATCCGGGCAGAGACCGGTGATTGACCATGTCATGCCGGCCGGGCTGGTGCAGGTCAATGTGCGGAAGTGGATCAGCGAGGCGCCGCCGCCCGGACAGACCATGAGTTCCCCCGCATGGTAATCGACCTCCCCTTGCTCTCCAGCGCCATTCCATAAGACGTCGATATTCCCGTCCCAGTGATCACCAGGCGGACAAGGAACATCCAATCCGTCACCAGTATTCGCCTCGGGCGGATTCTGAGGCAGCTCGGCGAGCGGAATTTCTATGAAGACATCAAAGAAGCTGTCGGGCGCCAGCGGCGGAATATCGAAGGGCCGCGGAGATCCGAAGCCCGGCAGGAATACCCCAAATTCCTGTGGGGTCAGTGTCCCACTGACCGGGCCGGTGGGCTCGGCATCGGCGTTGATAAAACGCAGATGAAACTCCACGTTATCCCCAACGGTACTCCAGTCGATGTTTGAGTGAGGCAAACTCACTGAGGCGATGGCGGGAGTCAAACAGACCGCCAGACCGAGGCAAAGCGCCGCAAGGTATCGCAGCGCATGGTCAAATCTAGACATAACGTATCTCCTCTCGAATTCGAAGGCGGATGCCCTTGCAGGCGCCTTTGCAGAGCCGAAAATCTCTCGAGAAATCCATGAAGGCCCTTTCAAAAGCAGACCTTCTTATAAAACATTGCAATATATCTAATATTTTCAGACGCCGTCAAGAAATTATTTACATTTAAGTAATGATTTATGGGATTTCCTCTTTTTGGCCCCCAACCGGTGGCATCCCCTGGCGGGCGGCACGGGGAAAGAGGCGTCGGATGCAAGCGGCTCCCGGACCGTCTATACTTGGCCGGTGATGTCACATCGAGACGACAAGGCCGGCGCCAAGGAGATCCCTTGAACCCACGCCATGGTCAACAGAGCCCCCATCCGGCTCGACCGCAGCGAAGCCGCATTCACCGGCGCTTTCTCCGCGATTTCCAGGCCGGCGGCCACCTTGACCTCTTCCTGGTCGCGGCCGTCTCCTCGGTGCTGGTCATCCGCTTCTATCTCGACATCACCGGCTACCCGAAAATCGGCCTTGGGCAGCTGCACATCGCCCACCTCCTCTGGGGCGGACTGCTCATGACCACCTGCGTGGTTCTCGCCCTCTCCTATTTGGACCGGGGCGCGCGCGAGCTGGCGGCCCTGGTGGGGGGCGTGGGGTTCGGCATGTTCATCGACGAGGTGGGCAAGTTTGTCACCCGGGACAACGACTACTTCTTCCAACCGGCGCCGGCGATCATCTATGTGATTTTCATTATTGTTTATTTGGCCGTGAGGTCGATCCACCGCGAACGGATCGCGACCCGTGAGGAGTATCTGGTCAACGCGCTCAAAGAGACCGAGGAACTCGCCCTGCGCGACTTGAGCTCGGAGGAACGGGACCGGGCTTTGTTCTACCTGGAACAGAGCGGCTCCCGGGAACCCTTGGCCGTCGGACTGCGAGCGCTGCTCCAGAATGCGGATCTGGTCTCGGATAGACCCGGTCAGGCTGAGCGCTGGCGCCGGCGCGCCATCGACATCTATCGGCGGATCACGGAACTGGCCCTCTTCCACACCACGCTGGTCCTTTTCTTCATCGGTCAGCTGATTGTGAAGCTGCTCTACGTCGCGCTCTTATTGGACAAGAAAGGGCGAATTGCCATCGATCGCATCCCCTGGCCGGGAAGAGCTTTAACAATACATCGTATGGAAGGATTCGCCGACGCGGCCTTGCTGGGTTCGTCCTTGCTGGCCGCGGCGCTGGTGGCGGCCGGCGTCTTCCTGATCCGGCGGTCCCGGCTCCAAGCCTACCGGATGTTTCAGCGGTCGATCCTGGTTTCCATTCTCTTCGGCCAAGTGTTTATGTTCTACCGGGAGGAGTGGGGGGCGCTCATTGGATTGGCGTTCAACCTGTTCTTGTTCATAGCCCTCCGCTACATGATCGAACGAGAGGTGAGCCTCAGCTATGAGGGAATTTCTGCAAGGGATAAATAATTCGGAGATAGTATGGGACATTGCGCCTGGGACACTGCGCCTGAGCCCAACAAGTAATGATCGTGCCTAATCGCCTCCGATTTGACTGCACGTAAATTATTTAAGAAGCACCATCCTTATGGCTCCTGTATATTTGGGTGTTTTCATCTTGGCAAAATAAACACCCGACACCACCTCATCGCCTGAGCGGTCTCTTCCATCCCAAGTAACCCGATTTAGACCCGGTCCCCGTTCATCATTCAGGAGCGTCGTAATGTATTCCCCTCGGACATTATATATTTCCAAGATCACATTGGCGCTGTTGGGCAGCATGAAAGACACCTGAGTGCTTGGATAGAATGGATTGGGGTGGTTTGCGATAAGCCTGGCCCCTGACGCCAAATCACCCATTGAAATGACCGTGACTTCGTAATCTTCCAATTCACCATCCTTGGCATACCAGGCGTTTTCCGTCTGAATGGATCGGAACAGCTTCTCGGTGGAAAAGCGGAACCGCGCATAGGTATCCCCCAGTTGCGCATCCGGCGGCATATCAAACGACAAGTAGTTAACACCCGCGGTCAGAGGTTCTTCACAGAAGATCTGATCTTCAGCGTCATCCCAATCATAATCTTGATTGAAGTCAATGAAGCCGTTCAAGAATCCCGCGACGGAGGCGGTTACCTCAAGATTCGCCGTTTCCCCTGCTATCAAGGATGAGGCAAAGGTTACGCCGTCGTCGTCGCTAATCCCGTCCGCGCCGTCACCGGTGGCATCGGCATTGGGCTGCCCGTCGGCCTCGGAATCGACCGACTGGCCCAGGTACACACCCTCGGCGATAGGGTGGCGCCAGGCGTCGTCGGGCTTGGCTCCCAACTGCATCTGCGTGGGATATGGTAGAGGAGCGTCGCCATAATCGAATGCGACGATCTCCTCCACATACGTGAATTGATAGTCTTCCACCTCGCCCACGCCGCCATAACCTGTGTAGTCGGCGGTAGTGGTCGCGTCCTGATAGCAGCGAAGCCGAAGATTGTATATGCCGGGAGTGAGGTTGAGATTGAACGTAACCAGCCCAAAACTCACCGTCGCATCATACGGAGAACTGTTCATTATGGTCATATCCCAGCCATTGTTCTGCCAGCTGCCATCCCGGTCCCAATCAATCCACATGCCGATTTTGACCGAAGCGTTCGACACAATGGTAACGGATTGGTTAAAGAGCAATGTGCCTCCGGTGATACTGACCGAAGCTTCCTCATCATCGATGCCGTCATTGTCATCCCCCATCGCATTGGCGTCGGGTTGCCCGTCGGTTTCAGAATCCACGGCGGCGCCCCACTTGAATGCAGAATCGATCGTATGGTAGGCGCCCTGATCGCTCATCTTCGTAGGGTAGGGTGAGGGCGCATCGCCGAAGTCGTACTCGACCTCTTCCTCCGCTTCTTGGATCTCTACAGCATAATCCTCCACCTCGCCATCCAGCGCGGAACCCTCAGGACCCGCGATGGAACTCTTCGAGAACCGGAAGCGCGCATAGGTCGC
>JAHJDP010000098.1 GCA_018831195.1 Candidatus Eisenbacteria bacterium
GCCTGTCGGGATCGAGCGGGTCCCAGCGGCGCCTCTTCTTGAATATGGAGTCCAACCCAGGCCAAAAGACAGTCAGCAGAATGGTCACCCATCGCTGATCAGGAACTTCGCCATGAGCCTTGAGGATTGGGTATAGAACGGAATCCTTGCGGGGATCGTGTGAATCCCCACCATGCATAAACAAAAGCACTTCAGCCCAGGTTCTGAATCGCCGCAGGAACGATTCTTCTATTCGTAACTCCGTCAATAATGTTTGGTACGCATTGCTTTGCAGCTCCTTCTTAAGTTGCTCAAGCCACTGAGCCCTTGATCCTGCGCGCATGACGCCCTGCCTTGTCGGTCAGGCGTCTTGCGCTCATAGGGCCGATGTTGGGCGTCCGCGCGCTCTAGTGATTTGCTTTAAGAGGGATCAACCGGGACTACATGTCAATTCCTCCAAGCGAATTATCATTCGTATTAATACTTATGACATTCTGAGTACTGCAATGCCGTCCATAGCAGACCATCGCAGCATGGACATCACCCCATAAATGGAGTTGAAAGTTACCACGCTTAAAGGTCATTCCACTCTTGTCGTACTTGGTGAGAAGAATGCCGCACCTTTTGCAGCAGTAGGGTGTTGCGAACTCAGGTAGCTCTGTGGACGATCTATGCCACTTATTACTAGATTTTCCTTCCTTCATCTGATGTTCCATTGGTTGCTCCTTCATTTCTCAATGGACGTATCAGGTCGCCTCGTCTATGCGTGCATAGCCGGTAGGTCTATAATCAATTGTCCATCAAGCGTCAGATTCGCCCTCGCCCAAGAGACTGGGCTGTGAGTCGGATTGCCTTGATGGACATGATTTTGCCATTCCGGAGGCTATATGGAGTTGAAGCTGAGGAGTAATGGGAAGCCTAGGCGGTTGAGATATCGCAGCAGCTATCATCTGACCATCCCTCCGGGAAAAGCGACCCGTGAGATCCGGTCGGTTCAATGAATAAAAAGATGGAGCCGACCAGAACCTCTATGGATGGGCTTCCGATCGGCTCCACCGACGCAGGAACGATGAGGATATTGGTTCAGCCGCCATGCACTCACCGCTCGCCCTTTAGAGCTGCTGGGTCCCCCCTGGGAACCACATATGTACAAGCTACCCCCCCATGTGGAAATCCGTCAAGGCTCTATTACAAAACCCAAAATAATTGTCCCCATCGCCCTCTCCCAACCCCCTTTTACATATAGAGAGCAGTGCCCCGGGTTCAACTTGATGTTCTGGCCAGCCAGAGCCAATTGTGGACACGAGAGGCTCTAATCGCCTTGAAATAAATAGGTTAGAAGCATGCAGGCCCAGAGGAGACAATTCACGTGAAAGCAGCCATCTACGCCCGCGTCTCGACCGAAGAGCAGCGGGAGAAACAAACCATCCAAACCCAGCGCCAATTCGCGGAAAAATATTGCGAGCTGCATGAAATAAGCGTCTTCGATGTTTACTCAGACGACGGCATCACCGGTACCCTCCCGCTCAAGAAACGCCCCGCCGGTGCCAAGCTGCTCCAGGATGCCGAGGCTGGCCGGTTCGATACCATGCTGTTCTACAGACTCGATCGTCTGGGCCGCGACCCAAGAGTCACCCTGGAAGCACTGGATCAGCTTGAGCAGCTCGGGGTGAAGATCAAATCCATGACCGAGCCGTTCGATACAGGAGACGCCACGGGCCGTTTCTATGTCACGGTCCTATCCGGCGTCGCGGGTCTGGAACGTGAAACCTTCCTGGAACGCTCAAGGGCGGGTACAGAACGCCTCGCCAGGGAGGGAACATGGCTGGGCGGGATTTCACCATATGGCTACAGGGTCGAGGGCAAGAAGCGGGAAGCCCGGTTGATTGTATCTGATGAGCCTCTACCTGGCCTGCCACTATCCGAAGCCGATGTGATCCGTATGATTTACCATCTCTCGGCAAATGAGGGCCGGTCCAGTACCGAGATCGCCCGGCGCCTCAACATGCTCAATATCCCACCGTCCTATGTAAAAGATGGGCGCGTGCCACTCAGGGGCAAGCGGAAGCAGAACACCGCAGGAATCTGGTGGCCCGGCAGGATCCGGAATATCCTTGTCAACACAACATACCGAGGGTTGCATCAGTATGGGCGGCGAACCAAAAAGAAACGGGATGTCATTGAACGCGAGGTCCCGGCAATCATTGATAGTGAAACCTGGGAAAAGGCTCAGAAGACACTGCAAAAGAATTGCCGCTGGACTCCTCGAACGGCTTCCGTACACTACCTGCTCAAGAGCCTGATCAAATGTGACACCTGCGGCCTCAACTACAGCGGATCCAATGATCATGGAATGAGGATCTATTATCGTTGCAACGGCAAGTCTCAGCCCCGGGGTTTCTACGGCAAACGCGGCGAATTATGCCCCTCCAAAAACCTTCCCGGCAAGTTTGAAAATGTTATCTGGGCCGATCTTGAAACATTCCTGCGCAACCCCGGACCGATCCTCGAAACACTTACCGGGCAGCTGGAGAGTGTTGAGGATCATGCTGCCAAGTGCCGTCAACAGGTGGATCTGATCGAAGGTCAGCTGGCCGGGAAGGATGAGGAGCGGGAACGGATCGTAACGTTATACAGGCGCGGCACAATTGAGCCAGCAATCCTTGATCGGCAGATAAAGGCGATAGAGACGGAGCGGGGCGAGCTTAAGGCTGCCCTGGAGACGGCACGAGAGCGCTTGTGCGGCGTGACTGACGCCAAGACCGGCATCGACTCGGCCGAGACGCTCCTGCGCGAGCTGAACGGGCGTCTGGACGGCACCTTGACGTGGGAGCTTAAGCGGGAGATCGTCGAGACCCTGGTTGAACAAATCCGGGTGGAGACAGTTGAGGAAGGCGGGAAGAAGCAGGCCGTCGTGCATGTCACTTACAAATTCGATCCTCCGCTGAAACCCACTTTGGTCGCACGAACCCACAGCGGTTCATCGCGGCAATTAATATGAGACGTGCGGGTCGCCGGGGATCTTCTCATAGCGTTCTTCAAATTCTCGAATCTTCGTTATCCACCGCTCTACACCCTCGGCCTGGCGGGTGAGAGGGATCAGCTCCGAATAGTCCCCGTATCCAGCTGCAGGCTATAGCGTTGCTGCATGGCGGACCCTCTGCTTCATCGTAAAACTCTTCTTCAGAGAAAAGGCGTTTGACCCACACCCGATCCATGGTATCCTAAGTCCCGTCTAACCGGGGGGGGCTTTCAAAGGAGAGCCAGGTCATGAGACGCCTATCGTACGGATTGTCTATTCTTCTGTTCCTGTTACCGGCGTGCAGTGATGATAATGGCACAGAACCCCTGCCAACCGACACAACGCCACCTGATATCGTCGACAATCTAACAGCCGCGGCTTCCGCGGGAGGTGTGATCACTCTCAGATGGAACGCGCCTGGGGACGACGGATACCTCGGGCAGGCCTCATTGTATGACATTCGCTTCATGGCGGCGGCGATATCTGAAGGCCAATGGGATAACGCGACACCCACAGACACCTCCATGATTCCCAAAGAGGCCGGCCGGTTGGAATCGCTGGAACTCTCCGGATTTACGGACGGCGTATGGTATTTCGCCATCAAGACCGCTGATGAGGTTCCGAATTGGTCGGATTTGTCTAATGTGGCCAGCGCCTTTGTCGGTGGCGTCGAAGCGCCCTCCATGGTGACCGATCTCGCCATCGGCTGGGCGACGCCGGAGAGCGCCATCCTCACCTGGACGGCCCCCGATAGCGGCTCCGCCCAGGGTGGTGGCGCGGTCGTCTTGTACGATCTTCGCTATGACACGGATCCCATCACGGATGAAACATGGAGCTTCGCGACCCAGGTGCCCGATGTAGATCCACCCGGTGGCGCAGGAACAGCGGAGTCCTTCGCGGTCACCGGTCTCGTGCGCGGGACGACCTACTTCTTCGCGATGAAGTGCGCCGACGAAACGCCAACATGGTCGGATTTGTCAAATGTCACGAGCGTCACAACAGGATCCCCGCAGCAGTTGACCTATGGCGGCACAGGTTTTCGCGCAACGGCGCCGACGTGGTCGCCCAACGGCGAGCAGATCGCCTTCAGCGCAAACTGGACCGGCGACTGGGAAGTTTACCGGATACCCGTGGGTTATGGTGAGCAGGCTATCCAGTTGACCGACGACCCCGGACACGACACGCACGCGTTTTTCCCCAATCGACCGGCTTGGTCGCCGGATGGCCAGAAGATCGCCTTTGTTTCCGATCGTGGAGGTGGCGAAAGTGAGCTCTGGGTCATGAATGCGGACGACGGCTCATCACCGGCTCTATTGGCCGGTCACGAAGGTTTTCCCATACAGTCATGCGCTTGGTCCCCGGATGGAACGCAGATCGTTTACCAGGCAGGGAGGCTATGGTCCTTAGTTTCGCCGACCGACATTTACCTGATTCCTTCAGCGGGTGGGACCCCCGCGTTGCTGATCAGCAGCGAAGGGGAGATTTTAAATTACGATCCTGCCTGGTCGCCCGATGGAACCCGCATCGTTTATGGCTGCGGCCGCAACTACCGCTGGGAGATTTGGCAGATGCCGGTCGACGGAGGAAACCCCATCCGGCTGCTGACTGAAGTGGCCTCGATTCACAACATGGGACCTTGTTACTCCCCGGATGGCGCTCGGATCGCCATCTATTCCAATCGGCGCAGCGACGACTATAACATTTGGACCATGTCTGACTCGGGTGGGGATTTTATCCAGCTGACAACCGATGAAGCTTGGGATGAATCCCCAGCGTGGTCCCCGGACGGCGGCCGCATCGCATTCGCATCGAACCGGGGCGGCAGCTTGGAAATCTGGATCTTGTGGTTGGATTGATCTGGGAGGACGGCCGCCAGGTTTATGCAAAGCCGGGCGGTATCGAGTACCGATTACTCTATGCTCTCCTCGGCGACAACGCCAAGCCACGACTTGGCATCGTCCATGCTGGTGAACACTTCTATGTCTGCGCCGCGCATTTCAGCAACGGTTGCACCCATTCTGCTGAGCCCATAATGAATCGGCATATCCGCGAATCGCCTGACATCGAGAAGGAATCTTGCGTCGCTCGGAAGCAGCGGGTCATCAAGCGCGGCATTAAACGTCTCTATTATATCTTCCGGCGTATGGGATCCTTCTAAGTTGATCCGAAAGAGGTTTCCAGAGAATGTATATCGGACGGGCACTGCCATCCTCCTCTTGAAATAGAACCGTGAATCTTGCCCAACATATGAACCCCCGCGGGTCGGCCTGGCTCGCCCCCGGCCTTCCCGCCTTGAACCTCGCTGATCTTCATCCGAAGCGCCAATGATATGGCAAAGCATGCCCGGCAGCTGTTTCATGGAAGGGGCGGGCGGACTTCGAGTATCCGAAGCCGCCCGCGCAGATAATGAGGTCTACATCATCACCGCCTAACTAGCCGTTGTTTTGTTCAATCTCGTCCATCGCCTGAATGATCATGGACCAGATCTCCTCCTCATCGATTCCGGTTCCCTCAAGCGGTGTGACCGCTTCTCCATTAGGGGCATACATTCCCGGTTTTCCATGCATCCCCTCACCCGGGCGCGGGAGGTTCGATAGATCCCCTGTCTCGGCTGTTTCCCGGAAGCGCTCCGCCAGATCGGCCAGGAACTGCTGTTGCGGCCCCTCCGCCTCCTCCGCCGCTTCGGTCAATTTGTCAGCGATGTTATTCATCAACTCCTTGAATTTCTCGGGCTCGGTTTCAAGAAGGGACATCATCACACTGAACCCCTTTCCCGGTTCTGATATATCGAGGCTGACACCGACATCCCCTGCCGCCTCTTGAAAAATCCCCTCCATCTGTGTCCGCATCTGCTGTCCCACCTGCATCATTTCCTGCATTTTCTGCAGGTCCAGTCCCATCCCTATTCCTGACACCTCCATGTCGCACCTCCAACTGGTTAACTATCATATAGACTCCCAAAACCCCTCACCGGGTTTCCCAGAAATTCATCGGTCGTAAATGTTGCAGAAATGTGACAGAGAGTGTGCAATCTTAGATAAGCTGAAAACAATACGCCTGGCCCGATAAGATAGAGAAAACGGCGAAGCGGAGTTCCCATACAACCTTCCCGGGTCGGTGATTATCGGCATATGACCGCATGGAGGAGACCGCAATGGATCCTACAGGAGGATATGACGAATATTCCTTCGTCTCGGAATTCTACGATTATGTTGATCCCTATAAAGAGCGTCCCGATGTCGCCTTCTACATCGACGAGGCCAGGCGTTCCGGCGGCCCGGTCCTTGAGATCGGTTGCGGCACGGGCCGCGTATTAATCCCCACGGCACGGGCCGGGGTTGAAATCGTCGGTCTCGATCTTGCCGAGGCGATGCTCGCGACCTGTCAGGAAACCCTCGCCAAGGAACCGGAAGACGTTATCCAAAGAACAAAACTCATCAATGCCGATATGTGCGACTTTGAGTTGGGACGGAAGTTTTCCCTCGCCACCATCCCCTTCCGCCCCTTTCAGCATCTGTTGACGACGGATGCTCAGCTCGCCTGTCTTCAGTCGATTCATCGTCATCTAGAGGATGGCGGCCGGCTCATTGTCGATTTGTTCAACCCAAACCTCTCCATACTCATCGAAAAGGAATTCGAGGCGGAGTGGGGCGATGAACCTGAAATTCAAATGCCGGATGGGCGTCGTGTTGTCCGCCGGATGAGACGGACGGCGCATGATCCTTTCCATCAGGTGAATCACGTCGAAATCATATACTATGTCACGCATCCGGACGGCCGGGAGGAACGCCTGGTGCACGCCTTTAAAATGAGGTACCTGTTCCGTTATGAAGCGGAACACCTGCTTCATCGCACCGGATTCGAGGTGGAAAATCTCTACGCCGACTACGAGAGAAAACCGTATGGCTCGATCTATCCCGGCGAATTGATTTTTGTGGCGGTCAAGCGTTAAAAGACAACGGCCCGGGTTTTCCCCGGGCCGTTTGCATGCCATTTTTAAATTAACTACTTCTTGGCCACAACCACCAGCCGCTTCGCCTGATGATTGTAGGGGCCTCCCTCCAAGTCACCGAAAGCCTCGGTCGTGCGGAATCCCGCGCTTTTCATCAGCCCTTGGAGTTCGGCCGCGGAGTAGAGACGATGTGAAAGGTGAAGATCCTTCCGCTCGCCGTCTCTGAGGATAATCCAGCGATTCTCAATCCAACTCCAACTTTCCTTAACTTCCCGTTCCTCAAGAATGATAAACCCGTCGCCTTCATACCAATCCCGTTCTTTAAACATCCGCGCCAGGATCTCCTTTCCCATCAGATCCATGAGCAGCCGGCCGCCGGGACGGATAGAACGGTAGAGATTGCCGAGAACCTTTTCATCATCCGCCGGATCGCGAAAATAGCCGAATGATGTGTACATATTGATCGCGGCGTCATAGGCGTTTGCCCGCATGAATTCCCGCATATCCTCATGGACAAACTCGATGCCAAGTCCTTCCTTCGACGCGCGCTCCCGGGCGGCATCCAGATATTTCTTTGTGCGGTCAACCGCCGTCACCCGGAAGCCGCGTTTTGCCAGCTCAATGGAGTGGCGGCCGACGCCGCAGCACAGATCGAGGATGTGTGATCCGGGTTTAAGATCCAGCCGGGCGATGACATTTTCGATTTCTCCCGCAGCGATCTCTCGGCGCCGCTCCGGAAACAAGACATCCTCCACGTCTTTCCAGAAAGAATCATCCTCATGCCAAGGTTTCATGGCGCACCTCCCTGGGGTTTCGCGGTGAAATTTCAAATAGCCGCATCAGGAATGCACAGATATCATATTCTATCTTGCATCAAAGAGTGGGGATTTCTCGAGTTTATTGCAGCAGGTTCAAATTAGTCGATATGAACATTTATCAACGGCAGCCACTGCAGCCCCGCCGGATTGTTCTTAGCGTTATTCAAGAGCCCGAGTTGGACTCCATTCAGCGTCTCGGCCATATTCAAGAGACCGATTGTCAAACCGGTGCACTCGCCCTTGATCCGGCAGTAGGCGCCGGTACCGAATCCGGTGAACTCCTCGGCCTTTAATTCCAATCCCGCAAGAGCGACCCCTACGATCTCAATGCTCCCAACGCCGACACCACCGATTGCCAATCCTCTTAATGTTTCACCCGCGCCGACACCGATACCGCCGATCCCAATACCGGTGAACTGCTCCCCCGCCCCGATCCCAAGACCGCCGATGCCGAGGCCGGTAAAGCTCTTGCCCGCCCCGATCCCAAGACCGCCGATGCCGATCCCTGTAAAGTCTCGGCCCGCGCCGACGCCCAATCCGCCGATGCCGATCCCTGTGAAGGATGCGCCCGCCCCGACACCAAAAACCCCAGCGCCGATGCCGGTAAAATTGCCGCCCGCGCCGACGCCCAATCCGCCCAGCGCCAATCCACGCACCGAATTGCCGCCACCGACACCAACCGCGCCGATGGCGATGCCGGTGAGATCGTCTTCACATCCAACGCCGACGCCGCTCACGGCGATGCCGGTGAGATTGTCATCACATCCGACGCCGATGCCGCTCAAAAAGAGCCCGGTCATCTGCCCGCCGCCGATGCCGATCCCAGCGATTCCAATGCCATCGAAGCTGTCATCCGCCCCGATCCCAAAACCGGACAGTCCCAGCCCGGTGATATGGTCACACCCGATTCCGAAACCAGCAATCCCGACCCCTTCGAGCTGGTCGGCGGCGATGCCCCCCACACCAAGTGCCAGACCTTCTATTTCCCTTGCCTCGGGAGCGGCCAAACCGAACGCGATGCCGTTGATGACGGAATGACGATTATCTCGCGCTTTCCAGAAGGTGATATTGAGGCCATTAATCTCCCTGATATCCTCGTCGATGAAGTTAATCCGTATTCCATTGTGATATGGTGAGTTACCGAAGCAGATCCCGGCGTCGTCTGCTCCAAGGTTCAAGGCGGCATCCACCGGGGCGGCACACACAAAAGTTGCGCTAATTAACAAAATTAGAAATAACACAGAATATTGATCGGGGAATTTCATCAGATTTCTCCCAAGGCAGATCAGGTTATGGGTCGAAGTCCGGCGACAATGGTAGAGACGAAATCCCAGGCGTCAATGTTCCATCTTCTCAGCGGCCGAAGGTTTTAGGGCCTCCGATGCTCCCTTTTGTGCTTATCCATTATTTCAGCCGCTCGCGCCTTTACCCTGTTTCGTCTGCATGAACTGCCGCTTCTTTTCCGCTTTAAGCCGCCTGCCCTCTTCCACCGCGGCAACGGTATCGATCGATTCGACGGTTTCATCGAACGCGCTGTTTACCGGCGCCTGGGAATTTATCTTGTACGTCGTCCCGGCCGGATCGCGGGTGAGAAATCCGTCATCGACCATCTCGCGCCGCAGGGCGGCGTGATCCGATCCGACAGACCGGCCGACACCCTCGAGCCATTCGATGAGTATCTCCTGAAGTTCTTTGTGCGAGTATTCCTTTTGGGGATTCATCGTCAAAACGATGCTTTTCAGCAGTACATGCCGGTCTTCTTCTTTTTTTGGTAAACCTGGCAGGTCTTTCATACAGAGTGAAACAAGCCTTCGTTTGAATGTCTCTCCATCCATGCGTTTTTCTCCCAGGTGCGTTCCCTTTAACAAACAATCTCGCCGCGCATATACTCGACTGCCTGGCCGCCGATAATGACACGATCTCCCTCAAGCTTGCAAAGGAGATCGCCGCCGCGGGCGGAAACCTGTCGCGCCGTCAGCTCATTTTTGTTCAACCTTTTGGCCCAATAGGGGATCAATGTGCAATGCGCCGACCCCGTCACCGGATCCTCATTGATACCCCCCTTCGGCACAAAGAAACGGGAGACAAAATCGACGTCATCGCCCGGGGCGGTTACAATGACGGAAAAGGCCTCCAGTGCGGCGATGGCTTGAAAATCGGGCTCCATCTCCACAATTTCGGATGCCGAATCGAATACCGCCATGAGATCGCGCGCGAGATGAACTTCACTCGGCTTGGCGCCCAGCGCCTTTACCAAATCGGGTTCCACGGAGGCGGGTTTCGCCGGTCTCGCGGGGAAATTCAGGTATAGATAATCCCCGGATTTTGTCACTGTCAGGAGACCGCTTTGCGTTTCAAAACATATCTTGTCGCTGGCGGCGCGTCCCTCATTGTAGAGAACGAAAGCCGACGCCAGAGTCGCATGCCCGCAAAGATCAATCTCCATTGTCGGAGTAAACCACCGCAGCTTGTAATTTGAACCATTCGGCAGAACGAATGCCGTCTCGGAAAGATTGTTTTCCGCGGCAATGGCCTGTTGGATGTAATCGGGCATCTCTTCATCAAGGAGGACGACCCCTGCGGGATTGCCTCCAAAACAACTCTCGGTGAAAGCGTCGATTTGGTAGATTGGAAGATTCATCGCGGCCTCCATGGCGGTTGGGTCCTTCTGAATACCATAGGGGAGTCTTCAGACCTCTAGAATTCTTCAAAAAGGGCGGGATTTCAAGCAGTTTTCGGCCGTTGAGAGCAGGCCCGCCGGGGTCTTGTCCGGAGCTTCCACCGGATGCTACATTAGAACCTCTTTAGACCCTCTTCTTCGAAGGACCCTATGAGGATTTGACACATGACGGATAGTGACAGCGCGAATTCACTCGGCGAGCGGAATTATACCCCCTTCGCCGATCGCTACGCCGCCGCGGTCGAAACAAAACCGCATAATGCTTATCTGGAACGGCCGGCGACGCTGTCGCTTCTGCCTCCGGTTAGGAACAAGAGAGTCCTGGATGCGGGATGCGGCCCCGGTCACAACTCCGAATGGCTTCTCGAACAGGGCGCCCTCGTTAAATCCGTCGATGTCACACCGAGATTTGTTGAAATCGCCCGCCGCAGGCTTGGGAACCGCGTCGATGTCAGACAAGCGGATCTGAACGAACCCCTGGAATTTCCGGACGGCTCTTTCGATCTTGTGCTCTGCTCCCTGGTATTTGATTACATTCCCGACCTTAGCAAGCCTCTTGGCGAGTTTTACCGGCTGCTGGCTCAATCCGGTATCCTGGTCTTCTCCATGGGCCATCCGACCAATGATGTTCGTCTCTTCCCCGATCGCGATTACTTTTCCACCGAACTCAAAGCGTGGACTTGGACGGGATTCGGCGAGCCGAATCCGGTTGTGGAATGGTATTGCCGGCCCTTGAGTGAAATCTTGAATCCCCTGGCCGAGACGGGCTTCAGATTCGATAAGATTCTGGAGATGCAACCGACCAAGGAATATAGGGCGGCCGACCCAGAAGAATACGAACGGCTCATGCGAAAACCATCGTTCCTCTGTATCAGGGCTGTTAAGGGATGATGGCATAGAGAGTCATCACGATAGGAACAGGATTCTAATCCAGATCGATATACCAAAAAAGCATCGCTTCATGAGCCACGGCCGGTACGGCGGCATAACCGTATCGATGAATGGCGCCGAGATGGCATCCCTGCATCATATAGAATTTGCATGCCGGAACATTGATATTCTGGGTCTCAATCTTCATTTGCCGGTAATGCCTCGCTTTCGCCCAGCTCAACGCATACTGAAATAACTTTCCCCCGAATCCTTGATTTCGGACATCCGGCGCGATGCGAAGATCCCATAAAACAGCCAGGTCGTTCCGGCCCTCGAGCATATGTACGGTGTCGGACTTCACCGCGACCGCGGCGCCGCCGGATGGCTGTCCGTCAAGCAGCATAAGAAAGAAGCCCCAATGTTGTACATTAAATTTCTTTGGCCAATTTTCCGGCCCTGAATGATCCAACGCGTCGTAATCCTTCATGTAAGGCGAAGAAACCGGAATCTCTTCGAGCTTGATACCACCAAGACCCCCGTCGATCTGGCGGGCGCGCAGTTCCGTATTGACCTCAAAGCGGATGGGGATCGACGCATAGGTTGACAATTGTTCCGGGCCGATCGAAAGAATCTCTTCCTTCATAAGGTTTTACTCTCTTGGCTTTCCATTTTTGTTTATCAGCGCTTTGAAACTTTCAGGTATCCCGACAACACAATTCTTCTTGTAGTCGAAAAATACAATTCCGGTCTTTGCGGTGGCAACCAGTTTGCCGCTCTCCTGATCGCTGACACGGTAGACCAAATCGCATCCCCTTGAGGCCACATCACTTATCGCGACCTCAACCTCCAGTGTTTGTCCATAGAATACCTGTGAACGATATATAACGCCGAGATCGACAATCAGTATCCCCATCCCGTCAATGTCGCCCTCTTCCATCGCATAGGCTTTGAAGAATCGCGCCCGGGCTTCGTGTAGTATCGAAACCAGCACATCATGCGCCAGATGATTGCCATAGTTCAGATCGGTGATGCGAATCGGTATGCGATGAATGTACAGCGTCGTTTCTGGATAATGGATTTGAATGCGCCCCATGAGGCTTCCTTTCTCATCTCGATTTCCGGCCGGATGGTTCGGGCGGCGAAGGCCTCCGCCGGAGAAACCCATCTTGGATCAGGCCGTAAAAATCAGGCTGCAACAGGTCACGCCACCCTCGGCTTTGGCCAGCTCCGAGGTATCGACGACCCTAATAAGAATGCCCTGCGACTCCAGGCGGGACCGGGTCTTGGGGAAGGCGGCCGGATAAACGACGGCCCGACCGATCATCAGGGCGTTGGCGGCAAAGGGTTCCGCGGGATCGACATCAATCATATCAACATCCAAAAGGCCGGCGGCTTCAAAATCCTTTGCATCCACCCATTCTCTGTTGATCAACAGCTTGTTCTCCGCGATCTGCGTTGCCGCAGATTTTAAATGAAGACAATCCTTCATCGAAACACTTGTTATCGTATAACCGTACGGATCGAGAATATTGTGTAACTGCTCTACGGCCTCGGGATTACTGCGCATTGACAATCCGACATAAATTCTCTTTCCTATTCGCAAAACATCACCGCCGTCCAGAAGCCCCGGGGATTCTATAACGGTGAGATTTCTGTACGGTTTCAGCGCTGCGGCAACCGATGCCACCTCGCCCCTTCGCGAGGCGGCCCCGGGCCGCGTCATGATCGCCATTTCATCCAATACAATCGCCGTATCTTCTACAAAAACCGCATCGGGGAATTCATCCAATGCGGGAAGACGCCGCACCTCACAGCCGAGAGCCTTGAGACAATCCTCATAATGCCGATGCTGCTTGACCGCCATCTCGAAATCCAACGGTTCTCTTTCGATATGTGACAACTCGCAACGGCCGATATTGGGGCTGACCCCTCGGGTGACGGCGATCAAGTTTCTACTTCCTCCTTCCCAAGACGCCCTTCGCGGCCCGGTCTTGCCTATTCTACCCCTACCCTCCCTCGGGCTAAATCTCAACTCAGGCTATCTGCTATCCCCGAAACTCGTTAAGCCAATGCATTCATTCGGGCCGCTCGATGCGGCGGATTGAGAACGATCCGCGGAAACTCAAATCCCATTGATTTCGTGGGATATCCCCCTCCCGATTCCCAAACTTTATGGTATACTGACAATTAGGAAAATTCATCCGGCTCCTAGGGACTGGAGCCAAAGGTGAGGATGGCCTTCAAGGAGACCTGAGCATGAAGAGACTCGGACTCATGACCGTCGGCCTCGTCGTGTTTGCTCTGTTCTGTGCCGCGCCCGTATTGGGAGACCCGACCTTCGAGTGGGACATGCTCTATGACGGAGGGGCTCAATATCGGGATGTCGGCACGGCGGCTCTAACCGACGCCGATGGAAATCTCGTTGTCGGTGGCTCCCGGTCGGACCTTGTCGGCGGAACGGATCTGATCGTCCGCCTGCTGGATCGCGAAACGGGAACCACACTTTGGACCGCAACCTGGGCGATCAACGATCAGAACGATGTCGAGCTGTCCGGAATGGTTTGGGACGGATTCGGAAATTTGCTCGTCGCCGGCTATGTCGCCGGATGCGAGGGGTGAAGCCACGGCGATGATGTCATCGTCCTTAAAGTGGACGGTGCGACCGGGGAGGTTCTCTGGTCCCAGCATTACCAAACCAGCTTAGACGAGACCGCTTTTGCCATTGCTTGTGACAGCGATGGAAACGCCTATATAACCGGCCGAGCTGACAACGGTTCGCATGGCGACGATATTCTTATCATGAGATTCGCAGCATTCGATGGCGAAATTGATTGGATAGAATATGCCGGTGGAACAGCCGATCTGGAGGATCGTGCCTGGGCGATTGCGGTGGGCCCCGATGACAACCCCGTCATCACGGGGATAACAACCAACACTGAGGATCCGGCAAACTACTGCACATTTAAACTCAATCGCACGACCGGCGATGTGATTTGGACGAAGACGGTTCTCGGCGCGGTGAGCAATATTATGCAGCCGATCGGCTGGCTTGAGATTTGTGACAACGGTGACGTCCTTGTAGCGAGCCGGACGTGGGCCGGCGCCGCATCGTATGATGTCGTAGTGCACCGTTACGCCGCGGCCGACGGCGAACTTCTTTGGGACATCCAATACAATTCGGAAGAATCCGGGCCTGATGATCCACGCAACATGATCTGTGATTCAGACGGCAATATCCTTGTTGTCGGCGTGACAAGCGGCAATTATATGGTCCTGAAATTCGACCCCTCCAACGGCGATTTGATTTGGGCCAGCGACTATGACGGCCCACCGGGCTGGTATGATCTCGCTTCATGCGTCGCCGAGGGTCCCAACGGCAACGTTATCGTGAGTGGCTTCAGCGACGGCACAGGAACAGGCTGGGATGTAACGACCCTTGCCCTCGATCCCGATACGGGCGAAGAGCTTTGGGTCGAGCGCTACGACTCGATTGACCATTTAACTGATGAGGGTACGGCGCTGGCCGTCAGTGACCGGGGTGATATCTATGTCGTCGGTTATACTTATCTGGCCTTCTCGGATAGTGATATTCTTTCGCTTCGCTACCATCTCGAGCCATCCGCGGGCGTAGAGAGCACATCGGCACCCGATCGGAATTTCCAAGCCTTTCCAAACCCGTCGCACTCAGGCGTCTCGCTTGTCTTTGATGTGTGGCGGCCGGCCCCCATTCGCGTTACCGTGCACGACATTGCGGGACGCCGGGTCGCCATGCTCAAAGACGGCCTGGCTGTCCAAGGACAACATCACCTTGTCTGGGATGGTTCTGACAACGCCGGTGTATCTTTGAAGCCGGGCGCCTACTTCATCAATATTGATGACGGCGTTTCATCTCTGTCGCGAAAGGTTGTGCTGTTGAGATAGCCGGCCTAAGAAATCTTGAAATCCGGGGAGGCGCCCACTTCGGGGTCTCCCCATTTATTTATGCCGCTCCCATGCTTCCCGCGTCACGCGATAAATATAATGATGAACAGGTCTTGTAAAATCTTTCATTTTCTCTGGAAAATAATAAGTGCCTTCGCCGACCCGGACACCGCCGGCGGCCTCCTGCATTTTTATTGAGGCGGCATTTGAAACATTCGGCGTCGCTTCGACCGCTATACAGACCGTATTCTCAAACAGGAACTTCAGTAACCCCCGTTTGATCTCGCTTCCATATTTGTGCCCCCAATATTCAGGGAGAATTTTAACATCAGTGGTAGCGATACCTTGGTTGTTGGGATAACCAAGCTTGCATTCGCCGATCAAGTCATCAGTACCCTGCAGCGTGATGACGAGATAGCGGTCGTAGACGGTGTTATTGGGGTTGGTGATCTGTTGCTTGGCTTTCTCCCGGCGGACGTTCTCCTGATCTGTAATCTTTCTGAGAATCTCCTCCTTGGTGATTTTTAGCCCATTGGGAAATCCGACATTGTGCATGACATCAGGGTGAGTCCAGAGGTGGTATAGAAAACCGGCATCTTCAGGCGCCGCCGTTCTCACACTCAGCCGTGCTGTCTTGAAAATATTCATGCCGTCCGCCACATCAATTATAGGGCCGGCGTCCGCCTGCATTCCGGCTGTGACGTCCCTTCGAACCAGACGCAGTATTTTATTTTCTCGCCAAGATCCCTTGTGCTGACAGCGTGGGCATTCCCTTTAGCATCGATGGCGTGAATCGCGACAGGGCCCAGAAAACCCTCCTTTAGATCGACAATCTCTTGAGCGGCATCCCTGCAAGCCTCTTCAACGGTGGCGCCGTGCTTCATTGATTGTACAACGGCATGGGCCGTGCTCAGGCGAATTGTCATTTCGCCGGTATGCGTACAGCCGCAGGCGCCGTAGCGCTCGTCAACATAGAGGCCGGCGCCTATGATGGGGGAATCCCCCAATCGGCCGGGATACTTCCCGGCCCACCCTGATGTGCTTGTGCCGCCCGCCATGCGCCCCTGCTCATCCAGCGCGAGATAGATCGTCGTTCCCTTTGCCATGACGCTCTTCGCTGTTATCCAGGCATATTCGGCCAAAGGGCCCTCGGGCCAAGCGGCCAATCTTTCATCAGAAAGATGCTTTTCAAGCCATTGCCGATGGAAAGCCCTCGCCTCTTCGGTCACCATATCCGCTTTCCTTGCCCCGATCTCCGCGGCAAAACGCCGCGCCCCATCGCCGGCAAGGACGGCATGCGGCAGCCGTTCCATCACCTGCCGGGCCACGCTGATGGCGTTTAAATATCCTTGCAAAGCGCCGACCACCCCGACCTGCAATGTCCTGCCGTTCATGATCGCCGCATCGCACTCAACCTCTCCCAGCAAATTCGGGATCCCACCGCGGCCGACCGAGTGAATGCTCGGATCGGCTTCGACGACACCTATCCCCCGCTCAACCGCGGTTAGAGCTGAAGCGCCGCCCTGAAGCGCCGCAACGGCCGCAGGAAGTCCGATCTCGCCCTCTCCATTAGCCATGAGCATCATCATAAATTTGTCTGTCCCTCTTATGGCGTTTCGAACTCAATCTCGAGACTTTGAATCCCGCAGGGATGGATCTTGATTTCAATCTCGCGTGTCGACGGATGGGTTCTCTGCCGGATTCTTTCTTCGAGCAGATTGATCTCCCAAACCGATTTGATCTTCTTTCCAAAAATCAGCGCACCGGAAGAAGCTCTTGTATCAAGATTATACAACCTGACAACCAGGCTCTCCCTCTCTTGATGCTTCTTTATCGCACTAATGCATAAATTATTTCCTTCGAGCCGAAGAAGACCCCCGCCACCCGGGCGGCGGTTGTCCATAACCCCCTGCTTTGTTAAAATGGGCGTTCTATATCTTTGGGAGATCCTCTTCACCTTCGCCTTCAAATCATCCCCGGCGTAGACGTAGACGCCGTAATGGAAGACCTGCTCACCAAGACATTGGGCCCCGGGAGTGTAGAGAGTTGGACCGGCATTCGATTTATTTCTCGACGCAAAATCATCCCTTGAAAGCCATCCGACGGATCGAAGCAGGGTAAGGAGAAGCGTCGCCTTGCCGGCCTTGTCTCTAACGGCCTGGATTTCGGGCAATCCCTTGGCAAACACCGCCAGTCCCTTCTCTCCGTCTTGCAAGAGTGAATAATCCTGCTGGGGATATGTTCCTGTCGGCGGCTGAACCCAGTCATCACCCCTCGGTTGTTCAATCGGCCGGCGGTTGATGTAAAAATGCCCGTCGGAGACAATCGTCTCCGTCTTTATCGGCGTTGGGAACTCAACACAGAGTCGATGATCCTTCGCCTGATTATCGATTGTTTGGTCAATCTCCAGCACAGGATGGCCGTGCTTGAGGGTGAAACGCGTATTAATGCGACAGGCGCATCGTTCGCTGCTCCTCCTCTGCCGATCGGAATCCAATTCCTTGGGAAGGATCAATACCCCCGTGAAGAGGATTGACGCCGACAAACTGCTGGAATCGATCAGGCTGACATCGCCTGCCATCTTCTCCGATGTCAGGATGACGCCATCGCGTGAGGGCGAGTAATCATACTCATCTCCGCAATCTCCTGAATCGACCAGCCGGCCCAGCTGCGTGTATTCAAATCCCGTTGATTTATCAAAAAGATCAAATGTTCCATTTTTATGGACCGCCACCTTATAAAAATCATTCTCTATCATGTTTTTCTGAGCCCGTACACTGCCCGCGGGTTCGCTTTTCTGCTCCCCCTCCTTCAGCTCCCGTAATTCATAGAGATGGTGCCCAAGCGAAGGCAGATTCTCAGCGAAGAACTGCAGAGTGATGTAGCCATCAGACGCCTCCCCGCCGTTCCCATTACCGTCATCCTTGCCGCCTTGTTTGCCGCCTTCCATGTCACCCGTTTTGCCGCCCGCCTTGTTTCGAACGGATCCCGGGAAATTCTCGATATAACTGTTGATATGTTTATTCTGCTGCTCATGGGATAGCATCATCCGGTAATCGACGCCCCAGAACCTTTTGAAATACTTCACTTCTTTTATATGAAGGGGAATCGATGCGCCCGATTGATCGAAGAGCGCGAGGTTGTATGGATCGATATGTGGAGGAACAAGAACCACCATTCTCTCCACAACTTCATTGCGGGAACCCGGCGAAGGATTGACGACAGCGATCACCGTCTTGTTATCCTCCGGCTCATGGCGGGCAAAACCGTGGACGAGTTCGTTTATCTGTTTTTGGAGGGTTTGATCTGCGGTCTGAAGAACCCCTTCAAATCGGGTTTCCATTTCACGGTGCACCTCATCCGTGCTGCATCCGCAGATTGAATCGTGCGGATGGTTTTCAAGAAGCAGCTTCCAGGAATAATTGATAAGTCCTTGTGGATATTCCTGGTCCTGGCAAAAATGAAAATAGGCGGACAGCGGCTCGAGGATAGAGGAAAGGAGATGCTGCGCCGTATCGTTTTTTTGTTTGAGGTACATTCGCGCCGACCACACTCCCGAAAGGATCGGGTGCCGCTTCCCCCCAAGAAGCTCGCCCTGCCACCTTTTCAAATGCATCTCTGTTTTTTTGACGGCATCAATATAATCGGCAAAACTCCCATGGCGAAAGTCTGTTTCCGGAAACTCCTTTCTCAGAGCGTCCAGAATCTCTCCGAGTTTTGCCTGGGGTGGGAAGTGGTCACATCCGTTATTCAGTAGATATATATCGCTGTTTGAAGACGCCTCCATCATCTTGAAGAGATTGCCGATCTGCTCGCAGGCCCGCGTCAAGGAAATCTCCCGCTGTGTGTGGGCATGCCAGAGTTCTTGATAGCCCAGCGCCGAAGCATTGCAGTACCCACCCCCTTGATTGATCGCCAAAACCTCACTGCCATCCGGCGCCTGCCAGATATATTCATTCCCCAGCTTTTCGACCTCCGGGCCGTTGCCCCGTGTGTAGATGAAGGAATCAATAGCGGCTCCTTGCAGAATTTGGGGGATCTGGGCCAGATGTCCGAAGGAGTCGGGCATATATCCGACATTCCGGACCTCTCCGAATTGAGCCGTAATTTCGTGCCCTATCAGAAGATTTCTTGCCGTCGCTTCCGCGCTGACAAGAAATTCATCGGGCAGAATATACCATGGACCTATTGTCAATGCGCCCTGCTGAACCAACCTTTCGATACGCTCCCGATCCTCTGGGACAACCTCCAAGTAATCCTTTACCGCAATCGTTTGGCCGTCCATGACAAAATGTTTAAATACCTCATCGTTCTCCAAACGATCAAGCACTTTTTTAAAAACATGAACAAGGTCGACACGGAATTGATGGTATGTTTTATACCACTCCCTATCCCAATGTGTGTGTGAAACCAGGAATGCGATCCTTGGATTGCTCACCCTCGCTCCTCCATTAATCATTGCGGGCCAAATCGATCAATTCCCTAACCGTTGTAGTCGCCACCGCGACCGAGGTATCCGCCGCGCCATAGTAAACGAGGACCCGGCTGTCCGGCTTTGCAAAACCCTCATCGTCATATTCATCCACAATAATACCGCTTGGGAAGACAACATTAGGCACCTGGCCGATGAGTTCATACTCCGCGCGGGGCTCAAGGATGTTGTTCCGACTGCGGCCGAGAATGACAAGCGGCGTCTTTAAATCCATTAGAATCACCCCTGCCTGATATATATTCACACTATCAAAATGCCGGGCAATTCCATGATAGAGAAGGATCCAACCCTCTCTTGTTTTAATCGGTGGAGGTCCCGCCCCGATATCCTCATCCCAGTAATGATGCCGGCCTGCGATCACTGTTCCCTGGGACCGCCAATTGACCATATCAAGAGATGTTGAAAGAACAATCCTGGACCCGGATGAAATATCCCCTGCCACCGGATTTCTATTGGGGCGGTCCAACCTGGTGTACAAGCCGCCGATCCTTTCGGAAAACAAAACACCGTTTCGATTGGGCTCATCGGAGACAATGCCGATAAAATCAAAATCTTCGAAGTTGGTCGTTCTTGCAAGGCCCAATAGACAGTTGCGGTTCATGTCCATCGCAAAGATCACATAGAAAACCCTGTCTATTTCCGTGATTCTCGGATCATAGACATGAAAGACCTTTTCCCGAAGTCTATCAAACCCATTGAACCGGACCACCTTGGAACAGACCTGAAATTCAAACCCGTCCGTGCTCTCCGCCATGCATAAATAGGTTCTTCTGCCCCGGGTTTGAACGCGCAGCATGAGTTTAATACAACCTTTATACTTCACCGCTCCCGGATTAAAAACCGATGTCGGATCCAGAATATATGGTGGTATGTCCGGGATGTCCTTGCGGGTCAAAATGGGGTTCTTCTCGTATCTGGCCAGGCTCATATTGATTCCATTATCTTTAATCGTTTGATTCTTCTCTGACAACGCCGTCGTCGCCTACGTCCCGCTTTAACGTCTTGAGACGGCCGAACATTGCCCCAAGATTATGCATCCCACCGATTGTAAACCAAATGACGACAAAGAGACATATAACAACATTATAATAAAAGTAGAATTTCCAGAATTCCGCCCATTTGGAATCTTCCACCTGATGCGTGAGATTATAGACCGTCCCGGCGATGAAAACCAGAATCCATATTCCGGTTACGGCATAGGTGGCGATATAGATCACCCTATCTCCCCTGGTGAATTCCTTGCCCATCCCAAGGATCTTAAACCCACTACGGGGCGCTTCATTGATGATTTTGGTTTCCCCGGTCGCATATTTCCCACGATGAAGCAGTTTGTCGAGATCGGCGTCCTTTCCCTTCCCCAATAAGGAGACCAGAACATATATAATGGATGAAGCACCCATGGCGATCGCCCAAAACTGCTGTCCGTTAATTGGAAAATCATCTGTGAGCTGGTGAATAATAATACCGCCGACGGCTATCGTCGACCCGGTAAGCAGGGCGCTCCATGCGCCGGCCGTTGTTCCCTTTTTCCAGTACAATCCCCCGATGATGACGGCGCCGGAGCCGCCGGCAAAGATGGCTCCTGTGATGGCGAAGAAGAGAAAAATATACTGGCTCTGTTGGAAAACAAGGCTGAAAAAAAAGATAAAGACGGCAACGCCAACGATGGACAGCCTGAGGGCTCTCAGATGGTGTTTTTCAGAGAATGGCTCTTTCCGAAAAGGCATGATGACATCTTGGATAAAGATGCTGCCCCACGAATGAAGATAGGTGTCATGCGTGCTGATAAAAGCACCGAGCATGACGGCGGCGAAGGCGCCCATGAGCCCGACCGGCAACAGCTTGGTCAACATCAAGGGTGTTCTAAGCTGATTTTGGATGGCTTCATTCTCCAGGCCCGTCAATGTGGCATTAACCGACTCAGCGATTCCGGAAAACTCCGGATGATGCATGACGGTATAGCAAATGATGGGGACAAAGAGAAGAAAGAGGTTTTGAGGATACCCCCTCCAGTTATTCAAAACCCCGCTCATCTTTGCTTCATGGGCGCTGTGCGCTGAAGCATTGTACGCCTGAGTTCCCTGCCAGGACATCGCCCCATAAAAAACACCGAAAACACCGATCAAAAAATACCAGAGATTAAAATCCTCAACATGGCTTGTTTTAAATGGATTTATCAATGAAGCGTTTTCCGGGGCCATAGAGAGCGCCTCAATAACTTGCGTCCAATCGACCTTTACGAAGAGGAAAAGAACCAGAAGGATAAAGATCACATTAACAAAAATGCCTTGGAGAAAATCGGTGACAATAACTGCGATCTGACCGCCCGAGAAGACAAAATAGAGGGAAATGCTCAGTAATACCGCCATAATAAGGGGAAATGAAGGAATTATCAGACCCCAGAGGGTGAATTGTTGCGGAATCCCGCAGAAGTATATAAAAAAGCGGGCGCCGACGGCCGGGAATATCCCAAAATTGATCAAGCCGGAAAGAAAGGCTATGAGACCGGCGAATATTCGGAAGCTCTTGCTGTAACGCATTTCAAAGAATTGGGCCAGCGTCAAGGCTCGAGTCTGCCTGAATCTGTAAACAACCCATCCCGATACCGTAATGATAAGGATAAAGACCGACATCGTAAATCCCCACCACGTC
The DNA here is from genome assembly GCA_018831195.1 of Candidatus Eisenbacteria bacterium. Taxonomy (NCBI): domain Bacteria; phylum Candidatus Eiseniibacteriota; species Candidatus Eiseniibacteriota bacterium. The sequence goes on from JAHJDP010000098.1 coordinate 22,387, forward strand.
ATCGAAAACCCAGCGACATAATTCATCTCAAGAAGCCCGACAATCGTTATGGCTCCAAGCCCCGCCAAGCCCCCGGATATCGAGATAATATATCGTCCGGCGGTCCGGCCCGCGGCCAAGAAATCAGCGACGCTTGTCATATGCTTCTTACTGACAATCACGGCGCCGATCATGCTTGCCATTGTCAAAAAAACGATCAGCCAGTCGACCAGGGCCATATTCATGAAGGACTCCCTTGCTTTGTTTTTCCTTACCTTGCCCTATTCCACCCCGTAATCCGCACCACCACTGACACTCTCCCAGCCCAAATGACTCATCACCAAGTCCGTCCTGTCTGATCGATATGATAGATAACGCCGCCGGTTTCAAGCGTTACAACAAAAGTCTCTCCGGTGGACGTGATTTTCCTGTTGGCGTACTTCTCGTCAAAAAGGCTCTTCAACGTCGAATTTAGGTAAGGAAGGAGCTCGTCAAGGGAGTTTGAATATTCCCGATGGCGCAAATAGTAATTCTTCTCCATATAGTAGATTTGTCGGAGGACCCAGATGTATTCCCACGCCTCTGGTTGGCAGATCTTGTCCCCTGGTGCTCTTACGGTCTGATCCAAAAATTGAACAATTCCCCACATCTCCGGATAATGCATATTGATCAAACCCTGTGGAGACCAGACCCAATTGTCTTCCGGCATCGTTTTTCCTGTTTTGGAATCTTTTACTTTTATATAATCCCCATCGATAATTTCCGTTTTCCATTCCACTCTTGAGAAATTCACCCGCCACTGATCCCCGGAATGCGGCGGCGCCTCTTTGTGAGCGCTCTCTTTCAGCACATTCCATGGTATGGCAAACTCAACACTCCAGCTCGTATCGGTATCCTTCGGATTGTTAAGTGTTCCTTCAACATGAACGCCGATCAGCAATCCCTGAATATCCCAGGCATTCACGGCCGGACCTCCATCACGATACGGTTGCACTAGAAAAAGATCCCACACTGTTCCAAGAGCGTTGACCTCTAATTCATAGTACTGGTGGGTATCGCCGTCTGGGTCGATAAATACTTCAAAATCATTGTCATAAAAAATCACAGCATCGCGATCGGTGAGCTTCGCCCAGATGTGAGGTTCCTCAAGCTCTGCGCCCACATAGAAATACTCATCATTCCATAACATCTTCACTCGTGTTCGAAAGCGGGGCGCCGGTTTTGCCGCTCCTTCAATATCCACAAAATCCTTTGTCCATTCCGCTTGCGCCCAAGCGGATTCATCGAGAAGCCCATCGATTGTCAACGGCGACGCCGCCCGATAACAGATATAGTGCTCAGGATTATAGACTATCGAAGGCTGTGGAAAGAACTCTTCTACACCCCCTGCCGGCGCTGAATACCCCGAGATTCCGCCGAATGCCAGGCCTGGAAGACAAAGCACCAAGAGGAACATCCCAATAAACCATTCCAAACCGACACCAAAAATATTCGCCGCGCTGTGTGCGATGATGGCGGGAATGAGACTACCCGTATTCTCCCGGTAATACCCTGCGATCAGGCCCAGCAAGAACGTAGAGATAAGAATACTGATTCCCAAGGCGGTATCGATACCCATGATGAGCAAAGGAACGTGCATTGCCGAGAAAAGCAGCGCACATGTGATAACAGGAAGAGAGAAAAAAATCCGTCCAAAACCTATACCATGTTTCTTTAGCGGATCAAGATATCCTTGGATCAGCCCTCTCATGACCACCTCTTCGCAGGTGCTGGCTATGATCCAAATTCCAATGACCATTTGCAAAAAAGTAAACTCATCCGCAAAATGTCCCTCCCCGTCGCCGAGGAAAAATGAAAAGGGTATCATGACGACAATCTCGGCGGCAAGAACAAGCAGGAGTAGTTTCACAATAGAGAATCTCATCCCGACGCAAAATCCGAATCGCCTGAGATTTCCGCGGCCCAGAATCAACATGAGCAAAATAGAGACAGTGGCCATAAGGAGCTGAAAGATCGATGTCGATAACCATTCTTTATAACTAAGTGTTTCTGGGATTCTACCACCGATTATTTGTGAGATTGAACCGGATAGGATGAAAACAATGATGGCGAGAATGATACCTGTTATCATCCTGATCGGCGAAGCATTAAACAAACCCATTTATCGAGTCCCTCCCTGCCCGCAACCTATAAACCAGCTTCCTTATCAACTTCTTGTCATCGGGAAGCAATCCCACCTAGACCCCGGATGCTCTTCGACCCGCAAATCATAGTACCGGAATGGGCCGCCCATCTAGCTAATCCGCTAACTCAATCTCTTAGAATGTGATGCAATCCATTGCTAGCCGCCACCTTTACCTGTATTATTTTCTGTGTGGGTTGCCTGATTCACAGGGTCCATGTCCAGGGCTTCTGTCTTCACATCCTCGAACTATGGATGGTGCACACTATGGAAAGGCTCGAAAATCTCTTCATCGGCATCGCCGGCATCATCGGAGCCGGGAAAAGCACCCTGGCGAAGACGCTTGGTGAGCATCTCGGATTCGATGTTTACTATGAACCTGTCAAGGACAATGAATATCTGGAGGATTTCTACAGAGACACCCCTCGTTACAGCTTCGCCATGCAGGTTTATCTTCTGAATCGCCGATTTCAGCAACACCAGGAGATTATCTGGCGCGGCCGGTCCGCCATTCAAGACAGGACAATATATGAAGATTCCGTATTCGCCAAAATGCTTTCCGATACCGGATTGATGGATCCGCGTGATTACCGAACCTATCTGCAGCTATTCCGTCATATGTCTAATTTTATGTGCAAACCCAATCTCATCATTTATCTGGATGTGGATCCCGAGACCAGTTTCGAACGTGTTCAGCAAAGGAAACGTGATGTCGAAGGCGGTATATCCATGGAATATCTGAAGGCCCTGTACGCAGAGTATGAAAATTTCGTTGATGATATCAGCCGGGTTGTTCCCCTCATCCGCATTTCCTGGAATGAATATCGTGATGCGGAGGAAATGGCGCAGGTCATTAAGAAAGAATACCTGGACCACAGTTTCTTGAGGACGGTAAAGGAGTGGCGGTATAATCCTTAATAGAGGTTAGATGTAACAACAGGAGATGCACTTGTTTGAATCGCTAATGGAGAGCATTCGACGGCCGATACCATTTGGAGAATAAGCCCTCACGCTCTGGACCAACCCGCATACGTCGAAGAGGATGCTGGCGTACCACCTAGACGAGACCGTGGACGCCGCTTCGAGGAATCGTAAGTTCATTGATCGCTCAGTAACATGGATAGTGTCGCACTTTGACCTCGCGCCGGGAGCAAGGGTGGCTGACTTCGGGTGCGGGCCAGGGCTGTATGCTGAGCGTCTCGCTCGGGAGGGCTTGTTTGTCACAGGAATCGACTTTTCGGATAATTCGATTAGATACGCACGAGAGACTGCCGCGGCCAGGGGACTCGAAATCGAATACATCCACGCGGACTACCTCGATTTCGAGACAGACCAGTGCTACGACCCAATAATGTTGATCATGTGCGACTTCTGCGCACTTAGCCCGTCCAGCGTGCTGTTTTGCTGGGCAAATTTCACTCCATGCTTGCTGACGGCGGATTGATCTTGCTCGACGTCTACTCGCCGAAGATGCTCGAGGCACGAGATGAGACAACCACTTGGGCGTCCAACCTCATGGATTGATTTTTGTCGCCCCGTGAATACTTCGGATTCATGAACACATTCAAGTACGAAGCCGAGTGACTTCTGTTGGACAAATACACCATTGTGGAACGTGATGGGATACGCCGCATCTACAATTGGCTCCAATGCTTCACTCTTCAAAGCATCAAGAGCGAGTGCGCCGCCTGCGGCCTCCAAGTAGTGGGATACTGGGGTGACGTGGCCGGGGCCACATACGATCTGAATGCGACCGAGTTCGCCATAGCTTTAAAGGCAGCTGGGGACGAGTCAGGTGCAGAATAGAGATTTCGGCGTGGTGCATCCATCAAGAGCTTGCACCTTCAAACGTGTCTGTCACGCCTTGTGCCGGCGCACAAGCTGCGCCAGGCTGCTGATATGGCTGGGATCGGTGCCGCAGCATCCTCCCAAAATTTTTATCCCCAGATTTTTGTGAATCCTCCACATGAGTTCGCCAAAGACATCCGGACTCTCCTCGTGGAGGGCGGGTGAGTTATCCAGCTCTTCGGGCGTCAAGGTTGAGGTGTTGGCCTGAAGGCCCATGATCCGCCGGGCCGCCGCCGGCGAGTGCTCATTGATATGCCGCATCGCCTTTTCGAAATTCGAGGGATGGACACAGTTTACCCAATAGCAGAGTGGTTTCTTTTCTGTTTGAGCATCAATGTCATTGATGATGTCATGCAAAAGCGTGCCATCCGGCAATGTCCCAGATGGGTGGATGACAAAACTCAAAATATATGGAAGATCGAACTCATCCATGGCATGCGCAATCCCCAAGGCCTCTGATGAAGCCGGCAATGTTGCCGCCAAAAGGAAATCAACTCCCGATGCCGCAAGAGCGTGAACCTGGATTCCGTGAAAGTCCTTCGCTTCATCTATTTCAAGCGCATCCCGTGGATCATAGGCATCCCCACGGCATCCCAGCATCCCTGCAATATAGACATTATTGGAATGATCGGGATAGTCATCCCGCACAGCTCGTAGGAATGCTGCAGCCGCATCATGAACGGCATGGAGTTGATAACGACCGTCCGCCTGTAGTCTCTCTGGATTTGCACGCCAAGTCGGTGTCCCGATAATGATGGGCAAATGATAGGAATGGGCAATCTCCACATATTCGCGATAGCATGCTTCAAGGATGCAGCGGGATTGCTTTTCAAACAGAAAGCCGGCGTGTAGAATATTCGGATTCAGATTGACTTTGTGATTCCGCCGTAGCCGCTCTATGATCGCGCCTTCCGTCAAAATGACATTTTCAGCCGTCAGTGCCCTGACGAAAGACATCCCCATCTTCCTTTTTTTAATCCGGCTGGAACGACATCGCTCTGGTGAAACTCCATCTAGAAGCCTGATCTATACTCAATCATGGCA
>JAHJDP010000099.1 GCA_018831195.1 Candidatus Eisenbacteria bacterium
GCTTTGGTAATCTCGGCGACCTCGAGCAGCCCTGATCCGCCCTCGGGGAAAAGAAAGGTGCCGCCGCTGATCGGATCGGCGATCTCCCCGCCCGGAGCCAGATTGACATCAAGAGGTGTAATCGTGCCGATGGTAAATGAGCTTCCCGAGGGATTGTCGGGATCGGAGAGTTTCTCGCGGCCACAAGAGAAGAAGAAAATAGATGAAATACAAATAATCATGGCGAGCGATAGAATTGCAAACCGGAGCTTCATAGTGATCTCCTTCTACAGGGGCCAAGTTCCGAAAGCTCATTCCAGCTTTGCGCTTCCCAAGTTACAGCATCTTCAACCTGCCCATCAAGGGGATAATCCAGTTTTGAGGCTGCGTTTGTAGACACGTCTCGCCTCAATGAAGAAATCGTTAAACCGCCCGTCGATGAAGTCGGGGAAACTATGATCGGGACCGGAGAATTTGTTGAAACGGTAGCGGAGGCAGGTATGCGCCCAGACGCCTTGACCCATATATATCTTGTCGGCTGCGCCCTTCAATGAAGCAAGAACAAGTTTGCCCATATCAAGGTAACCGGGATCCAAATTAACACGGCGTCGTTTTTCAACGGCGAACTCATCCTCAATCAATCCTGTAAGGGATCGGTATTTGGGCAGTTCTTCAGGATTGAATAATTTGTTGAAACAGAACCATGTTCTGTGCAGATCCGTACCCATCTCAGCTTCATAGTAGTCGGTATCAGCAAAGGGAAAGGGATCGCTCTTTAATCCAATCTGACCAAAATGATGGACAAGGGCGTCCTCTACAAGCGGCAGCAGGCTTGGATAACCGGTGAGACAGCTGCAGATCCGCAGGACCGGCTGTGGCGCGATCATTTCCGACATTGCTGCCGCTCCCATTCCTCCACGGCGCACTGAGCGATTTTCTGAGAGATGCCGAAGCGGGCTGCAATCTGTTCCGCATAGCTCCCGCGCAATTTAACATTCTCCTTGTCCCGGCCGGTATCGACGCGCAGATTCATTCCATGTGCGGAAAGACGGGCGTCTGAGGTGACGCGGTTTAAATGAAGCTGATTCATTCCTGAGGTCTCAAACGACTGAATCCAGAATTGAATGAAATTCTCTTCCGGAATACCCCAAGGGCGGAGCCGGTATCGATAAGTCTCTTCACCCCGATCGTTCACCATATAGAGCCCAATTTCCTTCCCTTGATTAACCGGCCGGTATTCGAGACGGTATCCGGGGAGCCGGATGGTGGTGGCGCGGGCCGAATTCAGTGAAATCGGTTCGGGAACGAGATAACCCGGATCCAAGAGAAACCGGCGGTCGCCCAGCTCGACCATTAACGCACAGTGGATATTGGCCCCATGTTTCATATCGGCCATGACGGGGTAGGTTTTGAAACCCAAATCGCCGGTGATCCGGCGAAGGGCGTTGGTGAGCGAGAAACAGGTTCCGCCGGTTCCCACCAGCGCATGATCTCCGATGACCTCCTCACTTCGCCGCAGTGGAGCGGTTTCGGAGGGTGGGAGAATCTGGGCATCAGAACCCGGCCTATGCGGATTCGCCGGCTGATGTTTCTTGATAAACTTGGTAAGATTTTCCCAGGGGAGATTGGCGAATTGATGGGAGACCTCACCGAGGAGATGCAGGTCAGGGGTTTTCGGCCGGATATTATACAAATCTATAAAAATGGCCGAGGTTTTTGAGATCTGGGTCAAAGCCGTGTCCTTTATTGATCCGCACTAAATCATGAGGATGGCGCTCAGTTAAAGCCGGAATACAAAATTATGATAAAAGTCCTTCCACGATATCGCAAGCTCAACACCTTCCTGCGTTCCCTCTTTGGAGAGAGGGTTTACCGAGTGAGCTTGCGGGGGGATTTTACCTGTCCGAACCGGGATGGGCGTCTTGGTTCTGGAGGGTGCCTTTTCTGCAATCAAGAAAGCACTGAACCGTTGGGATTTGTGCCGGGACAGCCGCTATCGCAGCAATTGAAACAGGGAGCTGAATATCTGGGCCGACGATATGGAGCGAAGAAATTCATCGCCTTTTTCGAGAACTATACGACGACTTACAAAGACGTCGGCACACTGGAACGCCTCTATTGTGAGGCATTGTCGTATCCCGGCATCGTAGGGCTTGCGGTCTCGACGCGGCCGGATTGCCTGCCTGACGAGGTTCTCAACCTTCTCAAGCGAATTTCCCGCGAGACATTTCTATGGGTTGAACTGGGGATCCAAAGCGCTAATGAGTCCTCGCTCGAAATGATGAATCGCTGTCACACCGTGGAATGCTCTGAGCGGGCGATCCAAGCTCTGCATGAAGGGAATATAGCTGTTTCGGCTCATGTGATCCTGGATTTGCCCGGCGAATCAATGCAGGAAGTATCAAAGACGGCCGCTTTTTTGGCGGATACGGGCGTGCAAGGGATAAAGATCCACAATTTGCATGTCATCAAGAACACACGGCTGGCAGAAATGTACAACAATGGCGATTACACGCCCATGGAATTGACTGATTATGTCGAGCTGGTGATCCGCTTTCTTGAAAAGATCCCTCCCCATGTAATTATACAAAGGCTTAGCGGCGAAGCGCCCCGCCGGCTGACGGTGGCGCCGGAATGGTCCGTCAACAAATTGGCGGTGCTGAATGCGATCGAGGACCGGTTCGAGCAAACCGATTCTTGGCAGGGGAAGGGGTTGGGAATCTCTCGTGAAGAATTAATGCGCCCCATCAACCTCCCCGGCCGCCCTGCTGACTGACCGCATCCCTCCATCCCGGCCGCGCGGTGGCCTCTCTCCGGTATGAAGGAACAGCTTTCATTACCGATAACTGATACTGAAGTCATAAGATAGAAGACTCCAGCTATGGAGATTCTCCCTGAAGGAGGAGGGATAGGGATTGCCAAGCACATTCTTCTTGGGGCAGTATTGTAGTGGTTAATCGATTGAAAGATAATGGAATAACGTTCGCGGCCGCTTACGAGCCCTTTCAAATATTTCAAGGCTGAGGGTATGACGGACAGATCCAAGATCTTATGCGCCATGGCCATCCTCTGCGTTTTGGGCGCTGCGGCGGGGAAGGCCGGCGCCTTTCATGAACAGGGGACGGCCAATTGCAGCGGTTGCCACACCATGCACAACAGTTTGGATGGAATTCCGGAATCGCCCTTCAGCCACCCCGGCCTTCTGCGTTTCGAATCCGCCACGGATCTCTGCTTATCCTGTCACGCCGTTGAAAACGGAGCGGTGTTTGGTCCCGATCCGCTCAATCCGCCGCCGGAAAAGGGCGCGGGGAATTTCACATTTCTTCTTGAAAATAACATTAACGACGGCAATAACGGGATTCAAAATCCGATCGAAGGTCATCATGCCGGACACAATGTTTCGACTTCGACTTGGGGTATCCCCATAGATCCTGCGAACAATGTCGCCCCAGGCGGGTCTTATCCGGCGGACCAGCTGGGTTGTACAAGCTGCCATGATGCCCATGGAAATCAAAATTTCCGGATGCTGCGGGATACCCAGACAGGCAGCCGTGATGGTTTCGTCTTCATCTATCCCGCGCCAATCGCCTTAGGAATCAATATTCAGCAGGGGCAGGAAAGTCTGACAAATCATACAGCTTATCAATCCGGATGGGCGGATTGGTGTGCAAATTGCCACGGATACTATCATGAAAATATCGGCCAGGGGCACGGCTTTGATCATCCCACGACTGAATTCATGAGTGGCGAGGAGTACATGTCCTACAATGAATACAGTGGGCCCAGTGATCCATCCGGCGGGGATTACATGGTGGCTTATATACCTGAAGTTCCCTTTGAGGATGAGGATGTGACCATTTCAAGCTCAATCGGCGCATCCGCATCGAGCAGGGTCATGTGTCTGTCGTGTCATCGCGCGCATGCCACCAGCGCGCCGATGAACACCCGCTGGGATCCGAATATTGAATTTTTAGATGAAGACGGTCAGGTATCCAGCTCCTACCCCATTCCCAGTCCCTATCCGGAGCCCGGGCAGCGCGCGCTCTGCGTCAAATGTCATTACAGGGGTTTGGAGAGTCATGGTTTGAACCAGCCCTGTATGAGGTGCCACCGGTCCGGCGGGCCGTAGCTCCTATTTCCGCTTCCATTTGGAGCGCCGGGTCTTTTTGCGACCCGGCTTCTTCTCAAACGGCGGTTGTGATGAGATAAGGCAATTAGCCCCATCGCCCACTAAATCAAGTCGTCCCGCCTTATGGAGGGCGTTCCTTACATCCTGCCAATTCTCCAGTTTGAAGTATTGCATGAGGGCCCGCTGCAGTTTCCGCTCGCCGAGGTGTTTGGCGATATAGACCTGCTTCATTGTGATCGGATCGTACCCTGTGTGATACATGCAGGTCGCAATGTCAAAGGGTCCAGGGATGAAATCCTGAACCTGGTCGGGCTCGTAATTATTCTTTTTTAGAAATACGGCGAGATTGATCATTGCATCAAGATCACTACCCGGGTGCCCGGAGATGAAATAGGGGATGAGATACTGCTCCTTGCCGGCACGGCATGAGGCTTTGTGGAACTCCTTATGAAATTTCTCAAAATCAGCAATGGCAGGTTTTTTCATAAGGGCGAGAACCCGGGGATCGGTATGCTCGGGCGCCACCTTCAGGTACCCGCCGACATGGTGCGAGACAAGATCTTTCATATAATCCGGGTCTTTGCGGGCCAGATCCATGCGAATTCCGGATGCCACAAAGACCTTTTTAATACCAGGAACCGAGCGGGTTTCACGCATCAAATTTTTTAGGGGATCGTGGCTCGTTCCGAGGAATTTGCAAACGGTCGGATGCAAACAACTCAAACGACGGCAAATCTTTTCGATTCCGGGTTCTGTGCAACGCATTTCATACATATTGGCTGTCGGGCCGCCGATGTCACTGATGACGCCTTTGAAATCACGCTGGGCCGTCTTTTGCAGCACTTCTTTTAAGATTGATTTTTGGGACCGGCTTTGAATGATGCGCCCCTCATGCGCTGTAATCGAACAGAATGTACACCCGCCAAAACACCCACGCATGATCTGGATCGAATCACGAATCACTTCAAAGGCCGGAATCTTCGAGTTCCCATAAGAAGGATGCGGCTTCCCCGTGTATGGAAGATCATAGGCATGATCCATCTCAGCCTGTCTCATCGGAAAAGCCGGCGGATTAACAACGACGCGGTTGTTGCCGCATTTCTGAATCAGACCTCTTGCATTGAATGGATTCGTCTCGCGATGGGCGATACGCGTCATGGTACAGAACGAGATCGGATTCGACTTGACCTCTTCATATGACGGCAATTCGATAAAATCGTCGCCCTGCGGCGGATCGGCGCTGGCGCCCAACGGGTAAGCAACGCCCCGCATATCGCGAAGATCGGTGATGCTCTCACCGGCGCCCAATCTTTTGGCTGCTTGAACAATGCCGAGCTCGCCCATCCCGTAGATCAGCAGATCGGCCTTGCAATCCATAAGGATGGGACGCCGGACCGTATCACTCCAGTAATCGTAGTGGGCGATGCGGCGGAGACTGGCCTCCACGCCGCCTGTTATGACAGGTACCCCCTTGTAGGCCTCCCGCGCTCTTTGACAATAGGCTAATGTGCAACGATCCGGCCTGCGGTTGATTTCGCCATTGGGTGAATAAGCGTCTTCATTCCGGACCTTGCGGCTTGCGGTGTAGTGATTGATCATCGAATCCATATTGCCGGCGCTGACCGCGAAGAAAAGACGCGGCCTTCCAAACCGGCGCCAATCATCCGCCGAGTGCCAGTCGGGTTGACTCAAAATGGCGACACGAAATCCCTCTGCTTCCAAAACACGGCCCAAGATGGCCATGGCAAAACTGGGGTGATCGATATAGGCGTCACCGGTGATAAAAACGATATCCACGTCGTTCCATCCGCGCTCCTGGATTTCCTTGCGGGTCATCGGCAGGGGCGGGGACTCAATGGGTGGTTTGTGATTCATCGCATTCCTCTCATGGATCCTTCCTTGGACAGACTCTACCGTGATTGTATTCATTTTCCCAGGAGGGGATTGAGATTCCCTCCGCACACTCAGGCATGCGAGCACAGATAGGATGGGTTTTGATTTTGAGTCGGGTACATAAACCCTGTAACACTCACCCTGTAAACAAAATAGGGTATCTGCTCTTGGGTTGTAAAAACCAGCATCGGTGGGTACACTAAAACTTTTGAGGATCGGAAGACACTCCATCACCTTGGATAATCGAAGGAGCGACTGATGACAAGTTGCATAAAGGTTCTGGTTTCTGCAGGCGCTATTTTTATCTTTTCAGCCATGGTTCCTGCGGCCGCACAAAATATTGATGCCAAAGAGTACTGGCTGGACAATGGCATGCAGGTGCTGATGGTTGAGAGACATGAATCACCGACGATAATGGCCTCTATCTTCGCCAGAGTCGGTTCTGCCAATGAGACGACCGGTATCACGGGTATCTCCCACCTCTTTGAACATATGATGTTCAAGGGAACCGAAAAAATCGGAACCAAAGACATCAAGCGGGATCGTGAAATCATGGCGCAGCTCGATTCGTTGCGAGCATTGATGCGCGATGAAGAGAAAATCATGCGCGAGCAGCTCCGGCGCGGTGAAATCGAAGACATGTTGGATCCGGAGGCAAAAACACCACGATATCGTGAACTCGACGCAAGATTCGATGCATTGATTCTCGAGCAGCGCGATTTGATTATCAAGGATCAGCTTAACGAAATCTACAATAAGAATGGCGGTTTTTTTCTAAATGCCTTCACTGCAGAAGATATGACCGGGTATTTTGTCCGTGTTCCCAAGAACAAGATTGAATTGTACATGTGGCTCGAATCCGACCGGTTCAGCAATCCTGTTTTCAGGGAATTTTATTCCGAGCGAGACGTTGTCCGCGAGGAGCGCCGGCTGGGCGTCGATTCGACGCCAACCGGACTGATCGAGGAAGATTTCAGCGCTATGTTCTGGAAATCATCGTCATATCATTGGGGTGTTATCGGCTGGTCTTCAGATCTAGGAAGTATCACCCGCGAGCAAGCTCATGATTACTTCGGAACATATTACGCGCCGAACAATCTGACCATGATTCTGGTGGGTGACCTGGAGCCGGACAAGATGATCAAGCTGGTCAAACAGTACTTTGAACAGATTCCGCGTGGAAGGAAACTGCCACCGGATGTTTACACATTGGAAGAGAAGCAGCATGGTGAGAAGCGGTTAATTGCCGAGGCGGAAACAAACCCCAAGGCCGAGATCTGGTATCACACCGTTGCATGGAAACACAAAGATAGTTATCCCCTTGAGGTTTTGGCCGGCATCATGAGCGGGAAGACCGGGCGGCTCTATAAGGAACTCGTGGAGCAGAGAGGGATCGCAAAAGGCTCCAGCGCCGGCGGCAGACGCATGTTCGGTGGGGGGGGGCTTGGAGGTCAATGCCAGCCAGCAGTCGATGAAGTATGCCGGCGCCTTCATGATTTCCGCCGAGGGTCTTTCCGGTGTCCGTAGCGAGCAGTTGGAGGAAGCGATTTATGATGTTATAGGCGATCTCCAGAATAGCTTGGTTTCGGCAGAGGAGTTGCAGAAGGTGAAGAACCAGATCCGGGTAAGGAAAATCCGCGCGATGGATATGATGTCCGGGATTGGCATTTTGTTTTACATGGGAGGTGATGCCGCTTATGGCGATTGGCAGGAATCCAATAACAACCCCCAGAAGATCGAATTGGTGACGGTTGAAGATGTTCAGCGGGTGGCGAAGAAGTATTTTTCGAAGGATCAGCGAAATGTCTTGATCATCAACGCCAAAGAGGGTGCCGGCGAGGAAGGACAGGGCGAGAACCCCAGGATTACTCAGGCCATTAACATGATCAAGTCCATTCAAGATCCAGCGCAATTGGAGCAGATGATAGACATGTTTTCCATGCGGTTGGAGCAAGTTGAAGACCCAGAGGAAAAGGCACAAATGACAAGGGTGCTTGAAACTGCGAAAGAGCAGCTCAAAAAGTTGAAAGCCGCTGAGCAAGAATAACGGGAAAAGCGAAGGAGAGGCGAAAATGAAAATGTTTGTCATTCTGTCATCTGCGCGAGTGGTAATGCTGGTATCCATTCTTGTCCTTGGCGTGTTGCCGGTTCTAACATCCGGGTTGTCTGCTGATGGTATTGTTGATCACCCGGATCAATTGAGATTTGAAGCGTTGAATTATCAGCCGCCCAAGCCGGGCGATTACCGGCATGAGTTGAAGTGCGGTATCAGGGCCTATATCGCAGAAAACCAGGAGGTGCCGACATTTCAAGTCACCGTATTGATCCGGACCGGCTCGATTTATGAATCGCTAGAAAAGGCCGGATTAGCTTCAATGACCGCCTATCTTATGCGGAATGCCGGTGTCGAGGGGATGACCTCAAAGGAACTTGACGAACGCCTGGCCTACTTGGCGGGGGAAATCACGATCCGCATCAGCGATGCTGAGGGACAGGCTACGCTCTTTTGCTTGTCAAAGGATATAGATGAAGGTTTGGCGCTCTTGAAAAATGTTTTAAAATCTCCAGTATTTGATCAGGAAATGGTGGATCGTTATAGAACCGATGTCCTATCAGAGCTGGAGCAAAGGAACGCCGAAACGTCATCAATCGAGTCCCGCGAATGGAACTTTCTGATGTATGGCGATCATCCGAGCACGATAGGGGATCGCAAGACCGAACAGAGTATTAAATCAATTACGCGTGAAGATCTCGGGGCCTTTCACAAAAAATACTTTTTTCCAGAGAATTTCACGCTCGCTGTCTCCGGCGATTTCAAAACAAGGAATATATTATTGAAATTGGATCAGATGTTTGAGGGGTGGGGCAATCAGCCTCTCGATCTCCCGATCATTCCAGATCAAATTCCTGATCCAATACCCGGGGTCTATTTGATCAAGAAAGCGGATGTGAATCAGTCGAGAATCAGAGTGGGCCACCTGGGCGCCAAAAGGGATATTGAGGACCAGTACGCTTTGATGGTGATGAATGACATTCTTGGAGGAGGCGGATTCACATCGCGGATTACGCGGCGAGTTCGATCCGACGAAGGCCTTGCCTACAGTGCCGGCAGCAGATTCGGGCGTCCCATCCTATATCCAGGAACATTCTATGGGTTCTTCCAAACCAAGCATGCGACGGCGGCCTTTGGAACGCGGCTCATTGTTGACGAGATTAGGCGTATCCGCGAAGAAAAATGTGATGAAGAGACCGTAGAGAATGCCAAGGCCGGTTTCATTAGCAATATTGTGAATCCCTTCAGCAACAAGAACTCCATTGTCAACACGTTTGCGGAGGATGACTATACGGGGCGGCCGGATGATTATTGGCAAAATTATACAAAAAACATCGAGGCGGTCACGGCGGATGATGTGCTTGCAGCTGCACAAAAATATCTGCATCCCGACAAGCTGGTTTTCCTGGTTGTTGGAGATCCAGAGGCGGTGGAAGCCGGTTCAGATAAGCATGCAGAGCGCTATTCCGACTTCGGCGATATGACCATCCTCCCCCTAAGAGATCCAATGACCCTCGAAGTGAAGTAGACAATCCAGAACCTGTCGTGGTCCCGGCGATTACCATTGCCGGGGCCCTTCTGATGCCCTTTAATGTGACGCGAATGAACCAGGTTGATGTAATCCCCTAAAACATAAGGCGTTAGGGCTTACTTGTAAGTGGCAAAGAAACCCCCGAATGCCGCCGATAATATTGTGGATATGCCATCAAACCAGGCCCGGGCGTTGTGGATTCACGCTGGAGGGACACCAGGAGTTAAAAGGGGGGATGCTTTATGCGGCTAAAAGTAATGACGTTTATTCTTATCGGCATCTGTTTTCTTGCCGTCCAGGCCGCGCCTGCGGCTGAAGTTCAGTTCGGAATCAAGGGCGGGGCCAACCGCGCGCAGACCAGCCTGGATAATCCTCCATCTGATCAGGACAGAGGCGCCATCACCGGTTTTGGCGGGGGCGCGGTTCTCACATTCGGCCTGGGGGAAGTCATCAGCTTAGATACGGAAATTCTATATCTCCAAAAAGGTGTCCATACAGAAGCTGTTCTTGATGATGGAAACTGGGCTCAGGGGTTCGAAAATGATTTCAAGCTCGACTATGTCACCTTTTCCCCACTATTGAAGATCGGGGGGCAAGGAAAGTCCTTCTCACCATACTTTATCGCCGGTCCGGAGATCAGTTATCTGGTGAAGGCCACCGCCAATGAAACTTATTGGTATGGATCCCCATCGGAAAAACAGAAAAAGGAAACCACCTTGGATGAATTTATGGAGGAGCTTACGTGGGGCTGGACCGCGGGTGGTGGCCTCGAGATTCCGACAGAGAGTGTCTCCATTTTCTTCGAGGGACGCTATGCTCAAGGCTTGAGTAATATCTGGACGCAGGAAAGCACTTCCGCCTGGGGTGAGGAGAAGCCGAGCGGGATCTACATTTTTGGGGGCATTCGGTTTTAATTATCTGACGATGCCGCTCTCAAAACCCCGGTAGCGCCGGCTGCCGGGGTTTGTTTATTCGGGGCTCTTTTCATGAAAGAGACAATATTCTGGCAGACGAACAAATGATTAGATGCCTCGACGCCCTCTGGTAGGAGCCATTTCCTGTGTACGACTGTAACGGATATTTGACAGATTTAGCACGGTGAGTCCCAATGTGTACGCCATCCTGTTTCATTTGTGGCGCTTAACTTCTATCACCTAACTACTTTATGGAAAGGAAGTTGAGTCTCTATAACCACTGTCACGCCCCTTGACAATCGAGCTAATCGATGCTAATATAATAGTGCCTTTTGGGTAATGGCGGGGAGTGTGCCTCGTCATCTGGGCAGAGTCATCTGTGCAGATTTTTCTCCGCAGTGACATCTGGGGCTGCAAATGAAAGGAATAATAATATGTACACCGATAACTTCAGAGCGACTGGCCGCCTAGTCGCTCCTTTTGTTCTGGTAGCGCTGCTGATGATCTCATCAGCCGTGCTGGCGCCGGTGTTGGGTGATTGGGATTTGCATTCTGTTGATACCAACCTGACTGGTGCGAAGAGTGTATTTGCGGCCGACATGAATGATGATGACGTGCCGGATCTGGTCGCAACAGGCTCAACGAATCATGAGGTCTTCTGGTACGAAGCACCTCTCTGGACCAAACATGCTATTGATGACAGCTTGGGTGGCGCTCAAGACGTCTTTGTCGCTTTTGTGAATAACGATACCATTCCGGACGTTGTGGCCACCGGCTTAAGTGCCGATGATGTTGTTTGGTATGAAGGACCCACATGGATAAAGCATTACATTGATGCTGAATTTGATGGAGCAAAAAACCTCTTTGTCATCGATCTCGATGGCGATCTTGATGTTGATGTTGTCGCGACCGGCAGAGCGGCGGATGAGCTTGCTTGGTATGAGAATGACAATCTTACCTGGACCAAGCATACAATCGATGCAACTCTGGACTATGCCGAAGCGGTTTATGTCGCTGATCTCAACGGTGATGATGATCTCGATATCGTTGCTACATCCTATGGTACGGGTAGTGTCTATTGGTATGAAGGACCGAGTTTTACAAGGCGCATCGTTGCGTCAGCTCAAGTCGGTCCCATGTCGGTCTTCGTCGCGGATGTAAATGGTGACGACATTCCAGATATCATCGGGACGGAGCAGGATATCAGTGATGTTGTTTGGTATGAAGGACCTGGGCCTCTCTGGTACAAGCACACGATCGATAATGATTTGTATTCGGCCCGCGAAGTTGTTGCTGAAGATATGGATGGCGATGAAGATCTCGATATCGTCGCATCCGGATACCTGGCGGATGACGTTGTTTGGTATGAGGCTCCATTCTGGACCAAGCATGCTGTTGATTCAAACCTTGACGGTGCTTATGGAATCGTCGTCCATGACATGGACGGTGATCTAGGACCTGATGTCGTCGCGGTTGGGCAGCAGGGCGGCGATGTTAACTGGTATGAGAACCCGAATTCCTCGGTTAACGTTTACATTATCCCTAATCCTGTTCAGATTAGCCTTGCCGATGAGAATGGCGGAGATTATTCCGATTCATTTGTTTGCTATTATCTCGGTGGCGGCTCCGGTGGCGTCTACGGGTATTCAATCGATGTGGAGTGGGACAATACAGTCGTCTCCGCCTCGAATTTTGATTTCCAAAGACCGGATACCGGACCCTTCGCCTCAGCTATTCTCTTCCAGGTAACGACAAAGGCGTCTGATGGAAATGGGATTTACAGAGTCCAGATCGATGCCGCTCTCGGAGGTGGTGGAAGTGGAACATTCGGTGAGGATGAGCTGTTCAAGGGGCTGTTCACTGCTGTCGGCGCACCGGCTTATGCGACGTCGAATCTGAACCTCATTCTGAATGAGTTCAGAGACAACCTGAACCAGACGCTGAGCGGATTTACCGCCCTTGATGGCTTGGTACTCGTCGATCTGATCAATCCTTCGGTGGTTGGGGTAGCAATCGCCAACCAGACCTTGGCGCACACAGATGATTTTATCAAAGACACGGATGATGCTCAGGTTACGGTGACAGTTGTCGATGCCAACCCTGCCTTCTCGCTCGCGAATATCGAGGCGGATCTTTCTGGCTTGGGAGGCGGCGCAGCGGTGAACCCGGACAGCTATGTAGCTAATGTAGCGACATGGACATTGCCGGGAGTCGTTTTAACTCCGTCGGATGGAACGGTGACGGTGACGGTAACGGCCACGGATCCGGAGACGAATCAGACTGTGAATTCCGGAACCATTACAGCAGATAACACCAAGCCGACAGCTTTTACCGGAATGACTATCCTGCCGGGTCATCAGACAATCAGCCTCAGCTGGGATGATCCATCAACGTATGATCTGAACTATGATGGTGTTGTTATTCAATATAACAACTGGGGCAATTACCCGGCCTACGCATATGACGGTGGTCCGGCCGATCCGGGATTCCCACAAGGTGAGGCAGAGGGAACGAACCTCTATACCGGAACCGATCTACTCGTCGATCATACGTTTGTAACACCTGCTCGCGATATTTACAGTTATGCCGGGTTTGTCTATGATATCGCCCGGAACTACAGCGATCCGGAGGTGAGCGGCGACAATGAAGGCCGTGCGACCAACTACTGGCTGGCCGATGTTGTCCCGAACACAGCATGGGATGGTTTCGTCAGTACGGCTGATATCAGCGCTTTGGGAGCGACCTATTACCAGTACACTAACAACCAGTGCGACGTGGGGCCTACCAACAATGGTTCGCCGCGGGGCATCCCGGTGCCCGATGGTACGATCGGTTTCGATGATCTTATGATCTTCGCCCTGAACTATGGTGTGGTTTCTCCTATCCAAGCGCCGCCGGCATTCTCTGATGACATGATCGCCGGCGCCGGCGTTGGTATGAATCTTGAGCTTCCGGAGGCGATCAGTACCGGCAGCGAGTTTGTCGCAACCGTCATGTTGGAAGATGAAGATGCCATCGTTAAAGGTGCCCGTTTTGTTGTAACCTTTGATGCGAGTGTTGTTGAGTATCTCGGCGTTCAGAAGGGCGCGCTTCTTAATTCCTTGGACACCTTCTTCAAAGAGGTTTCAACAAACGGCTCGCCCGACCTTCATATGGCGGCTTTGGGCGCTGGGATGACCTTCGGCGGTTCCGGCGAATTGGTTCAACTCCGGTTCCGACTGATCAGCTCCGGTGACATGATGCTGAAGCTGGAGAATCTCATTGCCCGCGACGTGGGTAATAATGACCTGATGCCGATGACCACCGATGTCATAACCCCGTCATCGACAGGTATTCCTACGCATGTTTATCTGAAGGCCAATATGCCCAATCCGTTCGGCCGTTCCACGAGCATTGTTTTTGGAATGCCTAAAGCGGGTTCGGCGCAGTTGGCTATCTATGATACTTCCGGTCGTCTCGTACGAACCCTGGTTGATGGTTCGTTGCCGGCTGGTGAATACAATTACACTTGGGATCGCCGTTCAGCGGCCGGTAATCCGGTTTCCAGTGGTTTGTATTTCTATCAGCTTTCAACGTCAGGACGCACCGTTACCCACAAGATGGTGGTTGTAGAATAGCTGTAATGATCTGATAAACCTCAGGGGGTGGTAATCCACCCCCTGAGGCGCTTTCTATAGTGATGTGTTCACCTGGGCAGGGAAACCCAAGGGAGTAGGAATCTGGGGGGGAGTGTGGGAATGACAACAAGCGAAAAAAAGTATCAGCTCATTAGATTCGCCTCTGCTTTCACTCTTTGTTTACTCATTTGGTCAACATCTGTATATGGCGGGATTAGCGTTTCAATTTCCCCCGGCACTACTTCTGTTCAGCCGAATGATGAGTTCACCGTGTATCTCAGCATCGATGAAGCGGGTAGCGAATTTGACAGCTATGAGACCGTTATTGAATATGATGAAACCTTGATCGAGTTGCTCTCCGCGAGCCAGGAAGCGCTGATGTTGGACCCATGTGGCAATACATGGTGGGTTCCACCGACGCCAGGCGCGGATAGTGCTTTCATATCGCACGTTTTGCTTTGCGGCGGCTTGACTGTAACGGGGCCTGGGAATCTTTCCTCTCTAACATTCCGGGCGCTGCAGAACGCCAATGCAGAGATTACCTTCGATTATATTTATTTTTGGATAGCCGGCGAACTTGTCCCGGATATTGTGTCGCATGATGGTTTGGTCATTATTGGCGGGGCGGGTGCAGTTAATGATATAGATGGGTTTACTGGTTTGAAACTGGATGTTTCGCCGAATCCGGCGCAATCCGGCCTTCGGCTAACAATGGATATGCAGGAGAGAGGAGCGATCGATCTCACCCTATACGATCCGGCCGGCCGCAAGGTCAGCGCCCTGGCGCAAGGCCGATTTCTGGAGGCGGGTCAGCATGAGCTGGCTTTTCATTCCCGGGATCTGCCGGCGCATATCAGTCAAGGCCTCTATTTTGTGGTCCTTCGCACCAAAACAGAGCAGATCGTGCGGAAGGTGATGTTGATTCCTTGATCAGCTGAATTGAAAACTGTACCAGTTATGGGTGGACGAAATGCAATTTTCGTCCACCTTGTTTTATGGTAACCTGATGCGGATTATGGGTTGGCAGCCAATATTTTGCATTGCCCCATGTCGGTGTTGGGGAGTCACCGGTGGCTGAGATTGTGGGCTACCGGTTGCTCTGGGAAGTCCATTTTAGTTGGATGGTTCCGGTTTCCGATGTAAAAATTCAAATATAAATGAAACAGAGAAGAATCTGAGATATGGAATACGGGAGGCCGCATGACAAAGACAACCGGAACTTACCTGAAACACCTCGCTAGGATCCAGGGGTTGTATGGCGATGGTCATTCCCGGTGTAAGACGGATCTCCTCCAGCTTCTCGATCGCCGGCGATTTAAAAAGGCGGGCGAGGTGCTGAGGCTCCACGAAATCCTCTGCTTTCTCAGGGCTTATCCGGATGACCGTGAATTGCTGGCACATGTTGAGGATCAATTATCCCGCTTTGCTGATCGCTCGGACCTGCGGCGGTTCCGCAAGGCGCTTGCCGACACCGGTGTTGCGGGGACCGCGATTAATTATCAGTTTTTCTGGTTTACCGCTACATGGCTTGCTCGTCGTTGGCCTCAGCAGATTTCCATCAATTGGACGGATTTTGATCGGAGTGACAAATTGGCGGACATGCTGCATCTCTTGTTGCTCTACAGCGAAACTCCAGCTACGGATGAATTGGATTTTTCACCACGCGAATGGATTGATCAACTGAAGCATCCAGATGAAACCGATGCCGCCTTTGTCATCCGCCGTTTTGACGCTCTGCGGGCGACCTCTTTCGGCCGAGAAAAGTTTTATGAAGATCTGGATATTCCTATGCAGATTAAGTACAAACCCGGAACGGCTTCACGCACCCATGCAAAGTATAATAATTCCCCGGTCATCTTCCAGAATAGACCTCTTGATTATTCCCGGCCGGATATGTTTCAGGCCATGAATCAACCAGCAAAAGTGATCCATTCCGTACCGCCTCACGAGGGGCAAAATCTGATCAATATGGCGCGGGAGGCGATGATCACCCGCAGCCGTGATCTGGATTCCTTCATGCACGCCGACAAGAATGATGTACGACTGGTGGATTTCGGCGACGGGTATCAGTTTGTGTGCTTTGGAGCGATACCAGAGCGGCGGCTTATTTTGGAATCGGTCTATGGGTATCTCACACTGAAGAACGGTGTTCCGATCGGCTATGTCTTGACAAGTTCCCTCTTCAATTCCGCCGCTGTCGGTTATAATGTTTTTGAAACATATAGGGGCGCCGAATCGGCAGCCGTCTATGGCCGGATTCTTGGGATGACGCGGGCGCTCTTCGGCGTCGATGTTGTCTGTGTGGATCCGTATCAGCTAGGCCACGACAATACGGAGGGTCAAGAGTCGGGAGCTTGGTGGTTCTATCAAAAACTCGGTTTTCAGTCCCATGATCCGAATATTTTAAAACTTATGCGGAGGGAATTGGCCCGGATAAAACGGAATCGGAAATACAGGTCCAGTAATGATACCCTCCAGGATCTTACCGCCGAACACCTGTTTTTGTATCTGGACAAACCCCGCGAGGATGTTATCGGCCGGATTTCACTTGGGAATATCGGCTTGCAGATTGTCCGGTATCTGGCAAAACACTTCGGTTCCGATCGCGAGACTGCGGCCCGTGTTTGCGCAGACGAGGCGGCGAAATGTCTGGGTGTTCGATCCCGGCGCTCTTTCACGGTCGGAGAGAAACAGGCGTGGGAGCGGTGGAGCCCCTTGATTTTGGCGCTTCCAGGGATCAAGCGGTGGAGTCTCACAAACAAAAAGGCTCTGGTTCATATTGTAAAGGCAAAGGGCGGGCGGCGCGAATCGGATTTTGTGAAACTATTCGACAAGCATCATCTTTTGCGCCGGGCATTGTTAAAATTGTCTGAGCGTGACTAGAATCCACCACGTCCGAGGCCGGTTCCTTGCTAACCGGTCGACTATCGCAAAAGTGTTAATTTCTGGGCTTGATATTTCTGTTCAGAATGAAAACCCAAATAGTAGATGCCGGGCGGCGCCATCCCACAATTTTCATCTTCTCCATACCAAGTGAAGTTATGCCAACCTGTTGATTGTCGGGTCAGGCCGCTTGTCCAAATCTGCCTGCCTTGGACATCATAGATGCGAACCTCAATCGGGAGCGCTTGGGGAACCAGATACCGTACTGTAGTTGATGAGTAAAATGGATTCGGCCGGCCCGGTTCCATTATTAGAAGATTCTGCGCAAGCCTGCTCAGGCTCGACCGGCTTGTATCTTCATCGATAATCTCCTCGATGGGGAGCCCCTCCTCAAAAGGGTTATCAAATCCCATCAAATATCGGATTGTGGGCGCGATATCCTCGATGGCGTAAGTATTGGAAGACGTTATTCCCCGCAAGATGCCGGGCCCAATAAAAATCGCCCAGATATCTCTACAGCCGCTACAATTCTGAGCACATTCCAAATGGCCGGGAAGCCATCCATGCCCGTGATCCAAAAAGCCCTGTTCGACATCATCAAGATGGCGCCCGTGATCGGTGCAGATTACCAGTAATGTTTTGCCGGAATAGTAACAATGCGATTGCAGGAATGGCCAAAGCACATCGATAATCTGATGTTCCGCCTCTTCATAAACGGTTTTTAGCCTATCCCAGTAACATGCCGTATCAAATTCACAACATTGCATTCCCTGAATGTGGGCAAGAAAATCGTATTCCGAAAGATTGATGCCCATCCACTTGACATCGTTTTCATTCAAGTGGCTTATGGCGCGAGCCATAATCAGCGAGTCGGGGCCTTCGTAAACCGGTAAGCACAGACAGGGTATAGGAGGGGATTTGACATAGAGTGTGCAAGCCTGAAATGCTATCCCATAATCTGGATGCTGTGAGTAAATTGTCGCAGCAAGAAGATGCCATTTTCCACTGACAATAACGACTGCCGATTCCGGATATCCCCGCTGGTGCCGCAGGAGTTCCGGAAGCATCGGATTAGCCGGATGACCTTCCATATTGTTACAAAATCCAGGATCTCCACACCCGAACAAAATGGTGTGGTTAGGATCTGTTTTGCCTCGAGTTTCGTTATAAACATAGGGCAAATAGGCTCCGAGAGAATCGGTCCACTGCAATAATCGCTGATTCCATTGGAGGAATTCGGACATGCGGATACCATCGATGGTAACCATGACCGTTCTCAAGTTTTCTGGTTCGATCGGCGGGTCCGCTGGAGCGTTGACCGGAAGAGCTACAAGCAACCAGATGGGTAAGAGTCTATGCAATATACCTGACGCTGAACCTTGCCGAATCATATGAACCCCCAGGCACTGGATATCGATCGACAAAGACAACTGTACTCAGCATCCGCGAAGGGCGGCAGATGCAAGCAGTGCTTCCAATTCAAAATAATTTCAAGGAGACAGCTTCACTGGACAACTCCGCTTTCCTTTGGCCATTATTTTAATACAGCATATTAAGGATAGTCAAGAATATGTTGGTGTCCCGGGATTTTAAAAAGCCCATATGGGGACCCTCAGCCCTCTCTCCCCTAAAAAGAAAAACGATTATCTGTTGTCCTGCAACGAGTTGAGAGATCCATCCGATTGGGCTTTTCGACCCACCTTCTCTCCGGTGGTCATCTTCCTCATAAGCGTCTGTCCTCTCGTCCCCGATAATTACCGGTAGAAAGGCCGGATATACCGGCAAGGGTCTCGGGTTTGGTTGGATGTTCATTCAAGTGCAAAATTACATTCACCTTCTTGCCGATTGAAGAAGATTCAGAGGGGCGCTTCATGGCGGCTAAAGATGAAAGAACAAAAATAATCCGGCGGCGCTTTTTTATCGGCGGGAACCGGCGATCAAGATCGAAAGAAGCTTGGGGTTGGATCTTCCTGCCGATTGGAATCCTCATACTCGGAGCGATCGGTCTCATTGTCACCGCAGTCGGTAACGCCTATGTATTGGAGCAAGTTGAGATGCGTGTCCGGGACACAATGCTTCAGTGCCGGGCATTCCATGAGTACGTTCAAAATGATCTTCACCCCGCATACTATAAAATGATGGAGGATGAATATCTCCCGGCAGGTTTCTATGCTCCGGAATTACTTTCATCTTCATATATTACGAGGAATTTCCAGAAGCATTACACGGAAGAACGGCAAAAGTACGGATTGCCGGAAATCACTTATAAGATGGCGGCTGTGAATCCGCGTAATGAAGTGAATGAGGCGACACCTCTGGAAGCCGGTCTTATCGACTTCTTTAATGAGAATCCAAACAAGACTCATTATAGTGAAGTGATCAAAGAAAATGGTGAAAAGTACTTTTTATATGCCCAACCCTTTCTTCGCAATGAGGAGAAGTGCTTGAAATGCCATGGTGAACCGGATGAGGCGCCTACTCAACTTCGTATAAAGTACAACTGGACTAGTGGTTTTCAGCGAAAGGTCGGAGATATTGTTGCCGTCGAGACCTTCCGTTCGCCCTTAGAAGGAGAGTTTAGCGCTGTATTTTCAATCCTCCTTGGATTTTTATTCCTTTCCGGTTTGGGTCTTTTCCTTCTATTCATGAATCAACGTCTGAGGTTTAGGGTCAGCAAGGGAACAGAGGCGCTGCAGGAGAGCGAAGAAAGGCTTAGGGCCATCTTCGATTCCACGCGTGCGTTAGTCTATATGAAAGATCGTGAGCTTCGCTACACTCACTGTAATCCCACCATGGAAGAACATTTCGAGCTCTCGCACAAACAGATCCTTGGTAAAACCGACAGGGACCTGTTCCCTGAAGAAAAGGCAAATGAGATAGCCGTAATAGACTATGAGGTTCTAAAAGGCAAGACTGTTCGGAATACCTATGCCTGGACTATCGGCTGCCGCGTGTTTTTGCTCGACACCACCAATTCCCCTGTGCGGGATTCTTCAGGCCGTGTCATCGGCTTGTGCGGAGTTTCGCAGGATATTACCGAACAAACAAAGCTTCGAGAGGAGAATGATAAACTCGTAGAGCAATATCATAAATCTCAGAAAATGGAAGCGATCGGGTCTTTGGCCGGAGGACTGGCACACGATCTAAATAATCTACTGACGCCGGTTCTTGGTTACGGGGAAACCCTTCTCGGGGATTCCTCACTAAAGGATTCACAAAGAGCGTCAATGGTTGAAATCCAGAGGGCCGCCCATCGAGCAAAGGATCTGGTACGTCAACTGCTTGCATTTGGCCGCAAGCAAACTCTTGAAATCAGACCCGTAGATCTCAACAAGGTCATCAAAAATTTTGAGAAGCTTCTCCTCCGGACAATTCGTGAAAATATAAAGATCCAAATGAAACTTGATCCAGATCCTCCAGCGACAAAAGCCGACGTGAACCAGATTGAAAGAGTCATCATGAATCTGGTGATTAATGCGCAGGATGCCATGCCGGATGGGGGCAACTTAATTATCGAAACAAGCGCGGTGGAATTGGCCGAATGCCGTGAAGAGGGGCATCTTGGAGTGCGCCCCGGCGTTTATAGCCTGCTGACAATAAGTGATGACGGCTGTGGCATGGATTCCGAAACCTGCGAACACATCTTCGATCCATTTTTCACAACAAAAATAATCGGCAAAGGGAACGGGCTCGGACTTGCAACTGTATATGGAATTATTAAGCAACATTCCGGAAACGTTATGGTCAATAGCAAGCCGGGAAGGGGTACGGCGTTTAAAGTATATTTACCCGCAACTTACGATGCTGAATATAGGGCCGAAGCATCCTCGGAAGTATATTTAGACAACACTGGAACTGAAACGGTCATGGTGGTCGAAGAGTATGATATGGTTCGAAACCTCGCCGTGAGAATTCTCGAACGCAAGGGGTATAGGGTTCTGTCGGCGGAAAATGGATCGAAATGCCTTGATCTTCTTGAAAATCACCGCGGGCCTTTAGACCTTATTCTTATGAATATGAAAATGCCGGATATGAATGGTAAAGATCTCTACAAGGAAATCTTAACACGCTACCCCTTGGCAAAAGTCCTCTATATGTCAGGGCTTTCGAACCATGAGATCTGCCAACAGGGAAATTTTGTGGTAGATGCTGGTTTTATCAAAAACCCCTTCTCGGTTGAAGACCTTTCCGGGAGAGTGCGTGAGGTTTTAGATGGAGCGGATAGTTCAGGTCATGAGGAGGCGGCTGGATAAAACGTTACCTGCGCACTGAAGGCAAACAAGGTATGCGGGGCAGGCAAATAAGGACATATCATGAAAAGTAATGACCATATTGAAAACAATATTCAGAATGAACTGAGTGAGGCAAATGTTTATATTGCAGCGCTTGAGTATTTCGTAGCTGAACGCTATCAATCAAGGGAAAGAATCAAGGCGTTGAGCAAGTTAAGGGGAGATCTTCTTTCAAAGGGTACATTGAAGGATAAACTCAAACTCATCAGTGATAGAGTTGTAAGAATATTTGAGGCTGATTTTTGCCGCATCTGGATAACTCAATCGGGGGATCTATGTGAAAAGGGCTGCATCCACGCACAAGTTCTCGAAGGTCCGCATGTCTGTAAGTACCGGGACCGATGTCTTCATCTCATCGCCAGCTCAGGTCGTTACGCCCACATTGACGGAAAAGTGCATAAGAGAGTTCCTTTTGGGTGTTATAAAATAGGCCGGGTTGCCGCCGATATCGATCCTAAATTCATCACCAATGATGTAACCCATGACCCGCGGGTTCACGATCGAGCCTGGGCCGCGGAACTTGGACTGGTTTCTTTTGCCGGGTATCGTTTGCAATCTGATGAGGGCAGGTCGATGGGTGTGTTGGCTCTGTTTAAGAAGCACGAAATATCACCCGAAGAAGACTCTCAGCTGGAGGATATTGTTTTCACGGCGGCGCATGTGATTCAGGAAACCGCGGCTATAGAAGCGTTGCGGGAAAGTGAATATAAGTACAGACGATTGTTTGAAAATGTTACAGATGCTGTGATGATCTTTGAAGCGGAGACACAAAAGGTCGTTGATGCAAACAAAAGCGCCGTTGATTTGTATGGATATACAAGGGAAGGATTGTTGGAACTCAAGTATCCTTATATATGCGCCCAAGTAGATGATACAAAGATCTCAGAAGGAGGGATGTCGAAAGATACCGGAAACACCGGCCAAGTCGGCTATCATCGGAAGAATGATGGAACCATCTTTCCGGTTGAAGTGTCTGAAGCCGTCTTCATGCTGGGCTCAAGTAAAATGATCTGCAGGTTGGTGAGAGACATAACGCAACGTCTGGAGAGTGAGCGCCTGAAGGAGCAGCTTCTCCAGTCGCAAAAAATGGAGGCCATCGGTACGCTCGCAGGCGGAATTGCCCATGATTTCAACAATATTCTTTATGCCTTGATCGGGTACGCAAAACTTGCCATCCTGGAGTCGGATCCAAATTGCAACGTTCATGATTACCTCAAGCAAATTGAAATTGCCGGACACCGAGCGGCTGAACTTGTAAGACAAATTCTCGCCTTCAGCCGGCAATCGGAGGGCACCCAAAGACCTGTTAAATTGCAGGCCATAATATCTGAAACAATCGCTCTTCTTCGCGGCACCCTTCCGGCCACCGTTGAGATTTATCAAAGGGTCTCTGATGATTGTCCTCCGGTGGAAACGGACGGGGTCCAAATTAATCAGATGCTCATGAATCTTTGTACAAATGCATTCCAGGCCATGCAGGATAGACGAGGTGTCCTGGAAATCGGCCTGGATGAGGTGATAGTTACCAAAGAGCAAGCCGCTCGTGTTGAAGGACTTAGACCGGGGAAATATGCACGTCTGGTTGTTACTGATAATGGAGTTGGCATGAGTGAATCCGTCGCCAAGCGGGTATTCGATCCCTATTTCACGACAAAAAGACCTGGGCAGGGATCGGGTCTCGGGCTCTCCATTGTTCACGGGATTATAAAAAGCCACAAAGGTGCGATCAATATAGTGAGCTCACCAGGGCAAGGCACCAAATGTGAGGTTTATCTACCAATCAAATGTTCAGACGGGAATGATTATGAGGAACCAGAGAATCAGGAGAGGGGCGAAGCTTGGACTGGAACTGGGCATATTCTATTTGTTGATGATGAGAAAATGATTACAGATATGGCGGATAATATCCTGTCAGATCATGGATACCGAGTTTCAGCGTTTACTGATAGCACCAAAGCCCTCGCGGCTTTCCGTGAAAGCCCAATGTCTTATGATTTAGTCATTTCTGATATTACCATGCCGAAAACGACGGGTATTGAGTTGTCTCAGGAGATTCGAAGACATCGGCCGGACATACCGATTATCCTTTGTACTGGATATTCAGATGTCTTGGATCTTGAATGGGCCGAAAATTTCGGAATAGAGGCTTGCCTCGAAAAGCCGATTGATCTGGTATACCTAAAACGCGTCATTTGGGAGGCGCTGGAATTCCGGCCGGTCAAGGAGGCATGATTGGTTCATCGGGTATTGCAGCACTAACCTCATGACTACCTTACCGGACGCATTTTAGACCCATGCTGT
This sequence comes from Candidatus Eisenbacteria bacterium, assembly GCA_018831195.1. Taxonomy (NCBI): domain Bacteria; phylum Candidatus Eiseniibacteriota; species Candidatus Eiseniibacteriota bacterium. Next base: position 23,593 of record JAHJDP010000099.1, read on the forward strand.
GATGCCCATCCTCACAAAAGCCGTCTCCGTTCAGCAAATGATGTTTGCAGCAATGAGTTTGGTGGATAATGATGGTTGGAAGATCAATGGGCCGCCCTGGATAAAGGGGGGTCGCATATGTGGAAGGTGAAGATATGACAGCGTATCGTGTAGAAACGGATTCTATGGGCTCAATTAATGTACCGGCCGACCATTATTGGGGTGCTCAAACACAACGTGCGGTGTTGAATTTCCCGATCGGCGTTGCTCGATTCCGCTGGCAACGGCCTATCATCCGAGCTCTTGGAGTATTGAAGTGGGCCGCCGCTCAGGCCAATAGTGATCTTGGTGAGCTTTCAGCGAAAATGGCAAGGCTTATTGTGACGGCTGCAGATGAAGTCATTTCCGGCACTCTCGACGATCATTTTCCCTTGGTTGTCTTTCAAACAGGTTCGGGAACTCAATCTAATATGAATGCTAATGAGGTCATTGCGAACCGGGCCATTGAATTGGCCGGGGGAGTCATGGGCTCAAAGCATCCAATACATCCAAATGATCATGTCAACAGGGGGCAATCATCCAATGATGTCTTTCCTACAGTCATGCATATTGCTGTTGTCGAAGAATTAGACAAAAGACTTCTGCCGCCTCTTATACAATTACGGAATACTTTGGCTGGAAAATCCATGGAGTATATGAATATAGTAAAGACAGGCCGCACCCATCTACAGGACGCTACACCGATTACACTGGGGCAGGAAATCAGCGCTTGGGCCGCTCAACTTGAATTTTGTATAAAAGCAATCGAAGGATCTCTGGCCGGGCTCTACGACCTCGCCATTGGCGGAACGGCGGTGGGGACCGGCTATAATGCCCAACCGCAGTTCGGTGAGCGTGCCGCCCGGTATATTTCGGAATTCACAGGGTATCCCTTTCGGGTCGCGTCCAACAGGTTCGCCGCCCTTGCGTCTCATGACGCCATAGTTCAAGTCTCGGCCGATCTCCGAATGTTGGCCGGAGGGTTGATGAAGCTTGCGAATGATGTCCGGTGGCTTTCCAGCGGGCCCCGCTGCGGAATCGGTGAGATGAGCATTCCGGAAAATGAGCCAGGTTCTTCAATCATGCCTGGAAAAGTCAATCCGACACAATGTGAGGCATTGACGATGGTCTGTGTTCAGGTATATGGAAATGATGCAGCGGTTGCATTTGCAGGGAGCCAAGGTAATTTTCAGCTCAATGTCTTTAAGCCGGTCATGGTTCATAATGTTCTCGAGAGCGTCGAATTACTTGGAGATGCCAGCAGGGCTTTTCATGACTTCTGTGCGATCGGTATTGAGCCGAATATGGTGAGGATACGGGAGAATCTAGAAAAAAATCTGATGTTGGTCACGGCGCTAAACCGCCACATCGGATATGACAAGGCAGCTCAAATAGCAAAAAGGGCTCATGAGGAGGGTTTGACACTGCGTGAATCGGCTTTGGCCTCCGGATTCGTCACCCTGGAGCAATTCGAACAGTGGGTCTCACCGATTGATATGACGCGGCCCGGGTGATTTTGTATAGGACATTTCCTGTGGAGACTTTCAACGCGATCACCTATGCTCGTAAATGTTGATACCTTTTATGTTGACGAATTCCCGCAAACCATATTTTGATAACTCACGGCCGATTCCACTTCTCTTTATTCCACCAAAGGGCATCCTTGGATCGGATTTTACGATTGAATTGATAAAAGTCGTTCCGGCCTCAATCTGTTCAGCCAAGCGGATACCGCGGTCAATATCCCTTGTCCAAACACTGCCACCCAAGCCGAATATTGAATCATTGGCGACGCGTATCGCTTCCTCTTCATCTTTTACGACAATAATCGGAGCGATAGGGCCGAAGACCTCTTCAGACACGATTCGCATCTCAGGTCGCGTGTCGGTGACAACCGTGGGCTCGAGAAAGAAGCCTTTGCGATCTAAACGCTTACCGCCCGTCACGACTTTAGCTCCGGCTTTAACGGATTGATCGAGCTGTGCCAGCAGTTCATCAAGCGCCTTTTTATCTACAATAGCTCCTACGTCAGTCTTGTCGTCTAGGGGATCACCTATTACCAGGTCATTCATCAACTCGGAAAATCGTGCGGTGAAATTGTCGGCAATATTTTTCATGACTATGAATCGCTTGGCGGCAATGCAGCTTTGTCCGGTGCTGACCATCCGACCCGTAACCGCATTACGGGCAACGACCTCAATATCAGCATCCTCCAGAATAATGAAGGGATCTGATCCGCCCAATTCGAGAACGACCTTTTTTAGATTGCGGCCGGCCGTTTCCGCAATCCGGGCGCCGGCGCCGGTGCTGCCGGTCAATGATATCCCTTGAATCGCAACATCTGCCATAAGGCCGGAAACAGCTTCATGAGTGGCGAGAATTGTCCGGAATATGTTTGGTGGAAACCCGGCCTCTCTGAAAAGCTCTTCAAGTCCGAAGGCACACTGCGGCACATTGCTGGCGTGTTTGAGAAGGCTCGTATTGCCCGCGATCACACCAGGAACGGCGAAACGCATGGCCTGCCAGTAGGGGAAATTCCAGGGCATAATGGATAGGATCACGCCAAGGGGTTGAAAGATGACACGATGCTCTTTCCCGTCGGCTTCCACCCGTTCCGGTGCCAACCATTCTTCAGCCTTCTGAACATAGACATCGCAGAGTAGAGCGCATTTTTCAACCTCGGCCCTGGATTGGGTGATGGGTTTCCCCATCTCAATCGACATAAATCTTGAGTGTTTCTCCAGGTTGGCTCTGATGACCCCCGCCAGGTTTGACACCAGATCCAATCGTTCCTGCAACGGACAATCCCGCCATTCAAGATAAGCGGCATGGGATTGCCGGGCGATCCCCAAGACCTCGTTCTGAGACATCGTCTCATAACTATCTATAATTTCTTCAGTTGCCGGATTGATCGTCTCGTAGCGCATGAGGAATCCTCCCTGATGAGGTGGCTGATCGATATAGGATGGATCCTATCAGGTTTCTGGAATTCGATGAAGCTCGATGGGAGAGGCCCATTACCGATACGACTCGATGGAAGCGGCCACTTACCGATACGACTCAATGGGCGCGCCCGGCGTTAAATCCCTGCCGCGCAGGCCCGGGAAATTAGAGTCATATCTATAGGTCCTGAACACGGCGTTCAGATTGGCAATGGCCGTACTGGGGATGAGGTCGCCCTGCTGAAGCGGTCCCGAATCGGCAACCGGATTGACATATTTCCATAGCATGACGCTTGAGGCGGTGACCTCATAGAATGTCCCGTGCGCTCCCTGGCAAATCAGTGTGTTGCCGTTGGGCAGCCGTTGGGCGCCGGAAATAAAACTCGAATAAAAATCGGCCGGATTCCCGGCCATATAGCTCCAGTGGGGGCCGGATGGTCCATATGTTTGGCCGGTCAATGTATATTGTCCCATCGCGTCTACCGGAACTATAATTTCGTCAACAGATGAATAATCACCCCCCGGTCTTCCATCGCCGTTGTTGAATACCAGAACATTCCCTTCCCCCGGCAATCCTTCCGCAATCCATTGGGCATCATGTTGTACAAATAGTCTTTGATCGTTTCTGTCGCCGGCCCCATAGGCGGCGGGATTGCCCCAACGATAGAGCAGGTCGCCGCCCTTGCCGCTGTTTCCACCGGAATGCCCGGCCGCCTCTTCAGTGGTCGTGCTGTGATCGATGATCCAAAACTCGCTGAATTGACGAACACTGACGATTATCTGATCGAATGTCTCGTTATAATCGATTCCGTTTGTGTGATTCCAGTCGGCCCGGCCGAATCCGTCTTGATCGTAGTTGATGTCAATAAGTTCCAGGTGTTCGGCGACAACCCCATAGTTGGATTTTTCCGGGTATTCCTCTTGTATCAAGTGATCCCAAACATGCCATTCCCAGACAATGCTCCCGCCGGATGATTCGCCCGGGTGGATCTCGATTATATGATCCGGCCAGAGCGTTCCTTCACTCAGGGTGCCCAGCCGGCGTCCGGCCGCGTAGGCTTCTATTGCATTTTTGTATTCCCAAGCGAGCATCAGAAGGTTTCCATCGGGAAGGAACTCAATGTCATGATGAGAGAGATGGGTGTCGCTTACATATTCAAAATACCAAACAATCGAACCATTCCAATCGATCTCTTCCACGCGCCCGCCGGCGCCCCCTCCCATGAAGGGCGGCACGCCGGATGGATCGAAGGCCGCTGTTCGAAGCAGATGGCCGTTTTCGAGAAGATAGGCCGAGTTTCCCGGAACATATTCACTGGGCCAAGAATGTACAAGATTACCCTCCATATCGATAAGGTAAGTGGCGCCGTATTGCAAGGGCGCGAAGAGAGTATATCCGGGGTATGTCCCTTCTCCATTGATGAAGAGTCCGATGGTCCGCGGCGCCGTCAAACTGGAAGCTTCCACAACAAATCCGGAAAGTGCTTGTACACGGCCCAAATCATTCCAGGTCGGAATCATTGTTCCTTGGGATTCTCCGTAGTGAATCCGATCCTGATTCGAGTTGTTCCGTTCATCAGGCTGGTCGGCGGTCCAGTTTGTGAAGGAGAACTCCTCCCCAGTGATCCAAAACCAACTCCCAAGAGGTTCCACCGATCCTTCAGGCTGATAGGCGCCGATCCAGGGTCCGGCCAAAACCCCATTGGGTCGCATTAGCCAATATTCAGAGCTGTCGATTAAATCGAAGATAAATTCGTTTTCGGTCTCTGAAGTTATGGTCGCTAAATATCCACCCAGAACGTTCGCAGAATCAAGAGCGGCATCCCAGCTGATACCGGCGGGGGCCGATACCGGAAGATAATGATGCGTTGTGCCGTCCGGATGATCCCAGGAGATCCAGCCATTTGCCGGGTCGTCTCCTTCTCCGGGATCGGTGATGGTTGAATTCTCATCGGAGCAGGCGAACAAGATGATTGGAATGATAAAGAGTATGTTGAAACAAATATATTGAAGCGGCCGAGTGCGGTTCATTTATACCTCAGAGCCTGCTCATCGTGATCCGGATCAATATCAAGGGTGTGATCCGGCTAATATGCTGTCACTGGTATAGTTCGACCGCTTCAAGCTTTGACTGAACTCTTATTTTAAAGTGCAGATCTTCATTCCCTTAGAAGTACCAGCTTCCTGGATTTTTGCTCATCACCGGCGCTGATACGGCAAAAATAAACCCCTGATTGGATATCGCGCCCCTGGTCGTCCCGCCCGTCCCATACGAGAGAATGGGGTCCGGAGGACCTGTAGGCCGAGGGCGCCAAAGTTCGGATGGTACGTCCTGTAAGATCATAAATAGATATGGTGACGCTGGTCGATATTGACAGGTCAAATCGCAGAGTCGTCAGATCCCGGAAGGGATTTGGGGAAGCATTGTAAAACTGGAAATGACTCACTGCGATCGGACGGTTTATTCCGGCGGTCGGTTCAGCCCCTTCCGGGCCGTAGCCGGGGATGGGATATCCCTCTTCATAGGCTCCCAAATCAGCTGTCAGACCGGACACATTGTCGTGAATGTTGTCCAGAATGATACCGCCATCAACCGCAGTGCAACCGGGAGCCAAACGCAGGTCCTGGCTGCCGGGGTCATAAGGTTCAAAGAACCCGCCTTCACCGAGATAGGGGCCCAGAATGGGTTCTTCCGCATCAAGGAAAATACTGATGTCGATTAGTTTGGCGTTTAGCTCCATGCCGGTGGCCGATTGAAAGTCTTCGAGAGTAGGATAAAGCGGGCCATTGAAATCAGCGAAACGTCCCTCATAGGCCTGGTACCATCCATTCCAATCCAGGTCGGCCCGAACACCCTCGGTATAGAGGCAGATCGGATTGCCGGAATACCCCGGATTGCTGCCGCCCAGGAATAGGTTATTCCGAGCAATGGTGTTTCGCCATTGCCCGCCGCCCCAGCCGCGGGGATCAGCGCCCACGAAGGTATTGTTATAGACGATGATTCCAGTGGGCCAAAGGTGGAATTTCAACGGCTTCAGCTGCCAATTATAGACAACATTGTGATGGATATAAACGGGGCCGCCATAGATCGGCTGGCAACTGATGCCAGTCAGGACATTTGTAAAACGATTTTTATAGACTCGGATATTGTGCCTGGATCCGTCTGTTTCAATTCCGTCATCGGTGCAGTTATAAATTTCATTTCCATAGACGTCACAACTGGATGTTTCGATGGAACCGTCTCCAGCGCCGATGTGAATGGCATCATACCAGTCGTATATTTCATTGAAGCTGATGACATGTCCCTTGCCCAGAACATTGATGGCGTACGCATCCTCATCCCTTCCATCTTCCCAATTGAGATGCCCCTGGATGATATTTTCTGAGATAAGCGCATCCCGATGCCCCGCGCCCAAAAGATAGATGCCCCCCATTTCATAAGTTGTTGGAACAGTTACATCGATCATACATTTTCTTATAACGACGCCGGTTGTCGTATAACCTCGGATTGCCATGTGTTTGGGCCGAATCACGGAAACCTGCTCCAAGTGCACATACTCACTTGATGTCAGATCGACGACAGGTTTTGTTATACTCTCGCCGTCAAAAATAACTTGGGAAACATCAGTCCCTCGCCAGACGATCGGATTCTCCGGAGTGCCACAGGTCGTCAGGGCCGCGACGCCGGTATAAACACCGGGTTCCAAAATAAAGATATCGCCGGGTTCCGCGGCGGCATTAGCGGTGCTGATGCCTTGGAACGGGTCCGCCTCGGTCCCCGATCCGCCGCCGCCGCCCGGTATGACATAGCGAATGCGGGGATTTGCCGGGTCTTGTGGAACATGACGCGTTCTAACCGTTCTTGTTTCCACCGCAGTACCGCCGTCGGGGTCGGATAATGTCAGACGAAAATCGTATTCTGTGTCCGGATTCAAATTGAAAATGGATCCCGCCAATAGATTCCCTGGATCGATATTGTCATCATTGTAACTGCCCGGCTCCACCCGTAGCAGGGGTTGCGCTGGAGTCCATTCGGTGAGAGAACCTTTGCGATATTCCACTTGGACGCTGCAATCGAGGTTGTCATCGCCTTCGATGAACCATTTAAAATCAACATTTTCTATGGTCGCATTCTCTTCAATTTCCCCTGGCATGACCGAGTCGGCCGCTAATACCGGGGTTAAAGAGAGGCACGTCAAGAGCATCATACGAAAGATGAGTATGGATGCCTTCGAAATGGAGAGGGGTTGAGGCAAAGGTTGATGCATGGCAGCGTCCTTTCCTGGGTGTTGAGCAAAATGAAGACGGACAGCCACGGTATGGCACCGGAGCATGGTGTGCAACATTCATCCGAACGATTCTCCCCGTTCGCCCGGGTGCGGGACATCAATCCGGGCCGATGATCATGACGATCAGATTTGATATCGGCCGATTGATAAAAATCCCACACAAGCTGAATGTGCCTGACACGGTTGAGGTATTCTAGGTGCGGCATGTGTGCGGTGCAATGAATATTAAGTATAGAGATCGACGCTCGCGCGCGGGAAAGCCCTGAAAAGACAGGCTATATCTATCTTTTTATATTCCATATGGTTAGGCGTTCTGCTTTTCCCAGGAGCCTATCCCTCGGTGACCTATACTCCGTAAACTCTAATCGAACCATGGACCGGAAGGAATTCGATCAAGCCGCATCTATCTTCTTCCGATACAATGAGATGAGGTCCATGTCCTTTTGGAAGGGGATCCGGCGCGGACTGCGTGATTCCTTTACCTAAGGTGAACCGGATCGTGGAGATAGTATGCGAATTCTTATAGCCGAAGACGACTTGACCTCCAGAAGGATACTGGAAACTGTCTTGAAGAAATGGGGTCATGAGGTCATTTCAACCAGTGATGGTGAGATGGCCTGGGTCGAGATTCAGAAGGCTGACGCCCCGAGTTTGATCATTCTGGATTGGATGATGCCGGGGATGGATGGGGTCGAGATTTGCTACAAAATCCGAAAGGCCGATGATCACAAGCCCAGATATATCATTTTACTGACCGCAAAAACTGAAAAGAAGGATATTGTTCAGGGTCTCGATGCCGGAGCCAACGATTTTGTTTCGAAACCATTCAACAGGGATGAGTTGGAGGCCAGGATCAATGTGGGCCGGCGCGTCGTTGAGCTCGAAGATAAACTGGCGAAAAAGGTGACCGAATTACAGGAAGCATTGAATCAGGTTAAAACGCTGCAGGGGATTATTCCCATCTGCATGCATTGTCATAAAATCAGAGATGACCAGGAAGCCTGGCAGAAAATGGAAGAGTATGTGGAGGATCATTCCGGTGCGGAATTCAGCCACAGTCTGTGCCCGGAATGCTTGGATAAATACTACCCTGCCGATCCCGACGATGATGAGAAGGACGAGGATAAGGACCAGGATAAGAAAGGCCTGGCGTTTGGTTGATTGCGGTTATTGAGCTGCCCCCCCTATTTGCTTTGATCTCTGGTACTCATACCCATGAGTGTATAAGCTGCGGTAGACAATCCGTATGAGCCCGCCTTAAAATCGGATGCCGCCAATTCAAGTATCCTGCCCGAAGGATCCCATCTTACAAGACATCCTTGCCCCCAAATCCTGGGTTGAGTTGAGCCGCTTCCATCGATGCGCAAAGACATTCCGGAAGGGGCATCCCGGCCGGATCGGCGGAAAACGACATCTCGAAAAGTCCGCATAAATTTGAGCATAATCTCTGGATCTGCGAGACCATTTAGGTTCTCAAAGTACATCTCATAGACGACCCTCATAAAGTACTGGGCATACTGTATTTTCTGCCATCCTTCATCATGCCCTGAGATCTGATGCTTCCACCGTAAAGTCGGAGCATCTTCGCCGACGACATCCAAGTGCTCCCGCAATTGACCGGCGATTTCTTCGACGCGATCGAGATAAAATGATTTGCCTGTGATCTTCCAGAGATAAAAGGCCAGACGGAGTTGATTGGCTCGGGGATGAACGAATCGCTTGTAGAAACCCGATTGATGATTCCAGGCGGCAAGAGAATCATTCCGACAACGCGCATACCACTTGGCCAGAAAGTGATTTTCAAGATAGTCCAACCAGTCATCCGCTTGCTCCGCATATTCAGGTTTAAGATCACGATTAACATGCAGGGCATATGTGATGAGTGCGATATTCCCATGGGTCATCGCTTCGTCCATGGAATGGGCGTCGGTTCCGTAGTAAGGCGATTTCGGATCTCCCTGCCACCACCATCCGAGGTTTCCATCCGTGGATCCATCCTGAAGGGAGTCTCTTAACTGGGCTTTTGCAATGTTGCACAATTGCAGAACCCGGTCGAGAAATGACAGGTCGCCGGTCGCCCGAAGGACCATAAGTAAAGCGGCATTATAATCGCCGAAATACCTTCCATATATATAAGTATCATTGGAATCAGCTCTGGAGGTTGCTGTATCCCAGCTCCTTTCGATGGAGGCAGAGACCTTGTCGTACCACGCCCGTTCAAGGACGGTCAGCGAATCACGGTGGAAGTCGGGATTCCCCCGGAGGGAAATCATGGGCTTTTGAGCCTTACCTGCGCATAAGGAACCGCAGAGCAGGATGATGATAAGGCTCATCTTAACCAATGAATGTGCAACTCTATTTGCGAAGGGTATTTTCACAAGACTCCCATGAATCGGTTAACCCTCTTTTATAAAGGCTGCGTAGCCGGAGGGGAGAGACGCCGGGATTTCCACCTTTCTTGAAGTAAAGATAAATCCAGAGGTATATCGAAGATCGAGGAGCCGCCTGTATTGTGCTGCGGCATGCCGATCCCCGGCCTCCGGCCTGCGGGCCACGCGAAGCATAATAGCTCGGGCAAACCGGTTCATTAGGAGCAAGAAGGTGCAAAAATGCTGAGAGAGCCAGCGAAATGCCGGTTGGATGAACGGTATATGCCGCGGAAACAGAAGATTCTCAATTTGGAAAGCCGGTCCGATCAGCGATGGGAAGATGCGAATCGGCTGAAATCCATATTTCAACAACAGGTACTCGAGACCCATATGGGACATATGGAAGTATGACATTCCATGAAATGGTTCGAGAAAGGCGGTGTAGCCGAAGAGGATCCCGCCGTCTGAGAGAACCCTTCGGATTTCGGAAAGCGTCCGGTCGGGTTCCGGCATGTGCTCAAAAACAGCAACACAGAGCACGCCGTCAAAAACCCCGTCGGCAAAGGGCAATTGATCCCCATCACCATGAACACTGGGTGCGTCTCCTTGAAGATCTAATCCAATCCATTTCCCGCCCTTTTCTTCAACATGTTTGCGGTAGATACCTAATCCGCAACCGAGATCGAGAATCAGCTTGCCTGAAAGATCCCCGACAATATTGAAGAGATCCTTTCCCCCATGTGGAGGGCGGTCATAATCGACATCGGAGCGCAGCAGATCATTTGTCCCGACCTGACGGTCCAATACACCAGTGCCCAAACGATCCGCCATAAAAACTCCTTGAGATTCTGTGAGGTGCGAGAGATATCCTTTCATGCTGCCCAAAGTATAGAATAGATATTCGGAGGATTCATCACAACGGCGCCGGGTCTTCCAGTGACTGATTCTTATGCCGTGGCGGAGTTTTCATTTGCCGCCATGATCCCGTGACTCCACTATCATCAAAGTGCGCAAAGGGCTACACGAGCCTGTATCAATGGACGGTGGCCGTTCAGCCTCTGTTCAGACGGATTGATCTCCTCGCCGCCGGGACGAGGTGCTGGTGTAATGCATTAACTGGTAATAAGATAACAAAATGACAGCTGAACTCAAGGACCGGGATATCATCTGCATCGCCCCCAGTTTCTGGAAGACGGATGCGCCTCTGAATGTGCATCATGTCATGCGCCGCTTGGCCGCGCAGAACCGGATCCTCTTTGTGGAATCGCTGGGACTCAGAGCCCCCAAACACAACCGGCGGGATTGGGGCAAGGTCCGCGATCGCATCAAGGGATGCCTCATGGGTCTGCGCCGGACACCCGAGGGCCTTTGGCTTTTCTCTCCTTTGGTGTTGCCTTTTCCCGGTGTGGGATTCATCCGGCGGATCAATCGTTTCTATCTCATCCAGGCGTTAAAGTGGATCATGTGGAGACTAGATATACAAAAACCGATTCTCTGGATATTTCTGCCGACAGGGGCCGACTTGGTGGGGAATCTCGGAGAGTGCCTGGTTATTTATCATTGTGTCGATGCCTATGGCGAGAATCCCGGCGTTAATAGGGGGGCGATCAACGCTCTTGAAGAGAAGCTTCTTCTACATTGCGATCTTCTTTTCACGACATCAAGACCCCTGTTTGCCGAGAAGATCCCACAAAAAGGCCGCTCGTTTTTCCTGCAGAACGTCGCCGACATATCTCATTTTGAAAATCCAGGGATGCCTCCAAAGGAACTTTCTTCCTTAGAGGGACCAATTCTGGGCTATGTCGGGAATTTGGCGGATTATAAATTGGATTTGGAACTCCTTCTACAGATGGCGGGGGAAAGGCCGGATTGGAATATCTGTTTGGTCGGTCCCCACGGCGCCGGCGATCCGGGGACCGACCTAGGTCAACTTGAGGAACAGCCGAATATCCACCTGATGGGGTCAAAGGATTATTCGGTCATACCGAGTTACATCGCCGGATTTGATGTCTGTCTTATTCCATTCCGCTTGAATAGTTCAACGCGATCTTCATTTCCATTGAAGTTCTTTGAGTACATGGCGGCCGGTAAGGAGATCGTCACAACCCCCTTGGAGGCCCTGAAGGAATACAGATCACGCCCGGATCTTTGTCATTTCGCTGAAAATGCCGTGGAATTCATTAGAGCGGTTGAAGTCGCTTTGGCCCGGTCTCAGGTCGAGGAGCTGGTAGAAGCCAGACGGATGGAAGCAAGAAAGAACTCGTGGGAGCTGAGGATCAAGGAGATTCATGAAATTATTCTTCAAGCGCTGGAGGAGTTTGGGGGAAAGCCGGGGGAAGATCCAAGGGGAGGCCGGGAGTGAGACGTTGGTATCTCAGCGTTAGTGGCGGCGGGTTCGCCAGCAAATTGCTGGGTGTGATAAGAGAGGCGCTCCTGGCCCGATATTTCGGCACCGGTCCGGTTGCCGACGCCTTCCGCGCTTCTCTTGGCGCCACGCTTTCACCGGCGCATCTCCTGACGAGCCGTATTGTACAATCCTGTTTCATCCCTCTGTACGCCACCTATAGAAAAGAGAGACCGGAGCGGGCGCGATCGCTGTTCCTCCTCATGCTGGTATTTTATCCATCGCTGGGTCTTCTTCTCGGCTTTCTTTTGTTTCTCTTTGCCGGCCCCGTTATTCATCTCCTTCTGCCGGGATTCGACCTGGATAGATTTGCTCTGGCGGTCGCCATGCTGCGAATCATGTCGATCGGAATTCCCTTCTATACGTACACTTCTCTTTTGGATTCGCTGGGTGTGGCCCAGGAAGATTTTACCATTCCGAGTTTGAGACCGGCTGTGCAGAATGTTGGGATGCTCGCGACAATTATCTTGGCGGCTTCCATCTCACGGCCGGAAGTGATCGCCTATGGATTTACCGGCAGCTACATCCTCATGTCCGTTGCGGCGACATGGTTATTGTGCCGGCGAAATGAAATTCCCCACAGAATTCCTCTGGATTCAACCTTGGTTAAGGAGACCGCCTATGCGCTCTGGGTCCTGGCCCGGCCGTTGATCTTTGTCTCACTTTTGGCCGAGACCTATGTCCTAGGTGAGAGATATTTGGCCTCTCTGGTTGGAGGGGGCTCAATTGCATCGATTGAGTATGCCCGCTTTCTTACGGAGACGCTCCATACCTTGCTCATCGTTCCGCTGGGGCTGATCGGTTTGGGTTATTTTAGCACCCTCGCCATTCAGGATCTCCAGGAAAAGACGGATCGCAATCTAGCGCGTATCTATATTGTCCTCATCCCTGTCTCCGCATTTTTCTTCATGAATGGGGAAATCATGCTGCGACTTCTCTATATGCGGGGCCAATTTGATGAAAACTCTCTCAGTATGACATTCGGAGCCCTGCGGGGTCTGAGCTTGGGATTGTGGGCTTATAGCGCACGGTACTTCCTTCATCGCATTTTCAATGCGCGTTTGATGAATGGTATTGTTCTCCGGGGTGAGGCTCTCCTTTTTCTCTCCAGTCTTCTTGTGATGTTTCTTTCATACAAAAAACTGGGCGTCTTTGGACTTGGATTGGGAACATCCGTAGGTTCCGTTCTCTCATTGTTTTACTTTTCCCGAAAGGTTGAATATGAGATGCCGCTGGCAAGACGGTGTTTCTCGGTCTTCCTGCCCGCCGCCGTCATCTATATTATTATTTCGTGGTTTTTCGGACGTTTTGTGGACGCCGGTCTCCGCCCGGTCCTCCAGGTTCTTTTCTCGATGGTATTCTGGGGGAGTGTCATGGGAGCTAATGCGGATGCCAGGGGGCTTGTGCTGAGTTGGTTCAGGATGAAGCGGCGGTGAGAAGGCCGATAAAAATAGACTTCCTTGCCTGGCGGCCCATCAGCAATGCCAGCGCACGCTGCCGTGGGGCCGCCTACAAGCAGGCTTTCGGTGAGATGGGATATGAGCTGAATTTCCGCCCACCGGCGCCCGATGGGATTTACCGCTTTCTTAACAGCAGGCGGGGGTTGATGCGCATCCCCGCAAAAATCCTCTATTTTGTTATCGTCCTGATTATGCGAAAGATACAGATTCTGCGGGCTTCACGCGCCGACGCTGTCGTGGTTCAGAGAGAACTTTTCACCTTTGGACCTCCCTTTTTGGAGCGGATCCTCGCCTATCTCCAGCCGAATCTGATTTACGATATTGATGATGCGGTGGATATGACGCCTCCACATATACGCAGTTCCGGCCGTCGATTTCACGACCAGCGGAAGCCGGAAAAGATTCTTTCCCTGTGCCGGCACCTTGTCGCGAGCACACACTTTCTTGCAGAGCGATTTCAAAGAGAGCGCATCCCAACGACGATCATTCCCACACCGGTTGACACGGAATTGTTTCAGCCGTCCGGACCGTCTGCACGGGGGAATCCAGCCCTGGGTTGGATTGGCACCGGCGGAAACTTGTACTATTTAAAACAGATCTCAGATGCTTTGGTCAGCGTACAAAGGGAGTACGGATGTGAGGTTGTTGTTGTCTCCGAGTGGGACTTCCAGGCGCCGGGCTTGGAAGTTAGGAACCTCCGCTGGAGAATGGAGGACGAAGTTGAACTGATGAGCCGCTTCGATATCGGCCTCATGCCTCTCGTGGATAATCCTTATACCCGGGCGAAGGCCGGCTACAAAATTCTGCAATATTGGGCTACAGGCAAGGCGGTAATTGCGTCTCCCGTTGGATTCAACCGAATATTGGTACATCACGACATTAATGGCCTTCTTGCCAATACGATGGATGAATGGACCTTTCAATTGGGCCGATTGATCCGCGATCGGGATTTGCGGGCCCGATTGTCGGCGGCGGGGCGCCAGCGTGTTGAAGATGAATATTCAATCGAGAGATGTGCCGTGAAGTGGGATGAAGTGTTCAAGAGGCTATTGAAAAGCTGAAATCCGGCTACGCATCACATCCAGCGGTTCGTGTCAGTTTTGAAAATTTGACGCCCTTGAGACCGCCGAGTTCCAGGCTCAATTTCTCGATTTCAGACGGCCGTCCGCGGATGATAATGACTTCGAGGCAATTGTTGTGATTCAGATGAACGTGCGTATTGCAAAGGATATGTACCAATCGGGAATGCTGCAGATCAATAATGTTCTGAACCAGCCCTTGCTGGTGATGGTCGTAGCTGATCGTAAGGACGCCGACGACTTCTTCGCTCTCGGAAGCCCATTTATCCAGGATGAGTTGTTCCCTAATCAAATCGCGGACAAACTCAGACCGGGATGCATATCCTTTGGAAATGATTCGGTCATCGAGTTCTCCCAGAAGATTGACCGGCAGAGAAACCGTGAAACGGATAATATCAGTCGACACTAACGCCCCCTAATCCCAATCATGTTTATGAAAGTGTCTGTGTGAGACATCGCCATGGCGATGCTTATGCGTGTGGATCAAATTCGCATCCATCAGCTTCGTTTGATCCTCCAGCAGTTCCGAGATCTCCCCATCGAAGATCAGCTCATGATCCTCTGACAGCACCATGGTGCGATCACCCAGCTCCCCGGCGAGACTCAAGTTATGGGTCGTTACAACCGTCGTCACATCCAAATCCTGGAGAAAGTCCACCAGCCACCCTGTGCTCCTCGGATCAAGATTTGATGTCGGCTCGTCCAAAAGGAGAACTTTGGGTTCCAATGATAGGAGCGCCGCCAAACAAACCTTCTGTTTTTCGCCGCTGCTTATCTGGAAAGGGGGGTGTTTCAGATATTTCTCAAGGCCCAGAAGGCGCGCCCAATATTGCACCTTTTCATCAATATGAGGAAGTGCCAACTGTCTGAGACCGAAGGCGATCTCGTCATAAACGGTCGGATTGAACAACATTGTATCGGGATTCTGAAAAAGAAGAACGTTTTCTCTGCGGAATTTTTGATGAAGTGTCTTGTCATTCAGTGAAGATCTGGTGATTGGATGGAGATCGTACTGGTAGGCCCCCTCGGCGGGGAAGAGCAGGCCGTTTAATATCTTGAGAAGGGTTGTCTTACCGCTGCCATTGGTTCCCAGCATGACGACCTTTTGCCCTGATGGGATCTCAAAGGAAAGGTCGCTGAGGATGCAGGCGCCGTTCCCATAGGCGAAACTGAGATGTTCGACCCTAATCATTGATGAATCCTCTCGATCGCATTGCTTGGGAAACTTCCGAAGCCTGGGTCACGGCCTTTTGCAAAAAGAATCCCCCCAATGTCGCCGCATGTCTATAGAGATCACGAATAGCGAGCCGCCGGATGCTCCGGCTTTTTAAAGCCAGATGAAAATCCACGGCCAGCTTTTTAAAGGTGTTGATCTGACTGTAGGAAAGGGTCAGGAGAAATAGAAGAGTCTGAGAAAATGCGAATGCTCTAAAGGGGCTGAAACGCTCATGCAGTAGAAATGTCATCGAAGTAATCAAAAAAACACGCAGGTTAATGAGGCAAATGTAATAAAGGGAAATTTTGTTGTTCAATAACGAGATACCAATATATGAAAGTGTGACAACGCTGTTAAATATAATTATGGAGAGCGCGGCTTTTCTTGCGATCATTATCGATCGGCGGAATGCCAGCATATAAACACAGGCAAGCATTGCCGCAAGATAGAATAAATCATGTATGGCTGTCGCCAGAACGACAAGACAAAAATACGCGGCCAATGTTATTCTATCTTTCATGGAGCCGCCGGCGGTTTTAGTTTTTCATAAAAACGGCATATCAATACCGTGAGAAATCCCTCTCCAATACCTATCAGACAATGCGGTAAAATGATCGCCGGAAGAGTGATCGAGAGGCCGAAGGGGAAGAATAGCGGAGTTCCATCCGATGAGTGTGCGATAACGGGTTGAAGCCCCAATATAACGGCTGTGAAGACGGCGGGAACGACGACGGATGTCCAACCAGCGGCGAAGAGGGCGATGGTATTGTTAAATCGAGAGAGGGCTTTATAAAGAGACCAAGCGGTCATTCCCCCCAACAAACCCATGGCGATCGCATTTACCGGAAGGGTTGTTATGCCCCCGCTTCCAAAGAGCAAAGCCTGTAGAAGAAGAACCAGTGATGTGGCGAGGAAGGCGGTCCAAAATCCGAAAAGAACCGCCAAAACTGCGATTCCCGATGCATGTGCGGAGGTGCCGCCGGGGAGAGGAACGGCGATCATCATTAAAACAAAAGCAAGGGCGGTCATCACTGAAAGATGAGGGAGGATATCACTGCGGAGTCGGGATCTTAAATATCGCGCGCCGGTGGACCAGAGGCCGGCGCAAATGGCGTAGGCCGGCAAATATATTTTAGGCGTAATAAAGCCATCGGGGATATGCATCGCTGCTTTCCTCAGAGGAGTGTTGAGAAGGTCATGATAAGTCTGTATTTCTCCCCGCCCTCGGCTCCTTGCTGCTCTGATTCTTCATTGAGGTCCACCCAGGAGGGTATTTTAATTCCAAACCCCAGACTCGTCGATTTGACATAGAGGCGGAATCCTGGGACCCAATAGACCACCTTCCCGCCGGTCGCCTCTTCACCGATCCCGTCAAGTTCATCGCGGCTCAATTCCAGGAAATTCAATTCTAAATTGGCGTCAAGTCTCAGTTTGCCGGGCGAATAAGTGAGGATGCGGTTTGATAGTGCGGCGTTAAAGCGCAGCTCATTGCCAAAGCGCATTGAGGTGCCATCGCAATACTCATATTCATTGAAGCCGATAAATGAAGACTCGAGGACCACAGTCAGTGGACTGAATATTTGTTTTGTTATCGTTCCTCCGATCGTATAAGAGGGCTTTCCAAAGCCCAGGGACATCCCCGGGTCGATTTCCCCTGCTGTGTTCTTCAGATTCGGATTTCCGGTCGGCAATGAAAGACCGCCGTAAACGCCGAAATGCCAGTCCTCGAGGTCGTCAAGGCTTTCATTCCTTGGGACGAGACGGGGACCGCCGTCCCATTTAAACCCGCAAACACCCATAATCGATATATCGGCAAAGCCGGATGTGTTGTAGGAGTTGTCTTCTACAACCTTGCTGTAGAAAGGGAAGAAGGCATACAGAGAGAGATACGATGTCACGCCGTGTCCGATGCCGTACATCCAAAAGGCGCTGACCTTTCCTTCATCATCCCGTTCGGCCGTATTTGTCTTGAATTGAGCCCAATCCAGTTTTACATAACCCAAAAAACTGGATTCCGGCAGGGTCGCGGAGCTGGAAGTTTCTATGGGCGCTCCGGGCCCTTCCAATCCCGCAACGCCCAGTGAGGCGACACCGTGATGGGCATGTCCGCAGAAAGGGAAGAGGATCAAAAAAATGATGCACGCCGCCGTTAGTCTCATTTTGATTTTTTCCTGTAAAACAAGCTGATAACTCCGAAAATACCGAAGAGGATCCCCAAACCCGACAAGATGCGGATCCAACGATTTGGAATGGATGAACCGGTTTCAGAGACCAGCCCACCTTCGTCGATCGGCAGTGTTATATCCAAGCCGTGACCATCTTCTGAGAAGGCGCGAATTCGCCAGTCCCCGGCCCGGTCCGCCATAAAAATGATTCTTCCTTTTTTGTCGGTCCGGCCGACCTGAAAGGGCGTACTCTCACCTGGTGGGTATATCTCAAAACTCTCATATGAAAAAGGGGAGTCATCACCGAATGTTAAATGTAGAATATTTGCTTTTCCATAGTTTATGGAGTGGTTTAACTCATGCGCCTGCGATGAACTCGAAAATGTCAGTATCAAGAGAAATAATGGCAGGTGTGCCGATTTCATGGTTTCTCTCCCATGCGGAAGCAGAGTGCGGCCGTGTGGATTTCAGTGTCGGCTTCTATGGAGTCCAGCGGCCAGCTAATTGTGGTTTGAATCAGCTGAAGGTCCGGATGACGGAGGCGGATATTGATCTGTCCATCTGCTCCTGTCAGTCCCCGGGGTTTACCGTCATAAGTCACCACGGCGCCATTCACGGGGACCTTATTCTTCGTGACGAGCAGCCGAAGTTTATCGCCCACCCCGAGAAGCAGGGGATTGCTGAGAGGCGCCAGTTCCAGGTGTCCGGTCAGCGGTCTGATAAAATCCTCATTCCAGCTATCTATATATTTAACGCTTTCATAAGAGAGCCAGCTTTCCAACGGATGTTCCACTTGTGTTTTGGGGATGTTCTTGGTGCCATAGGGTGTTTTTGTCCAATACCCGGAAGAAAAAAGCACATGGATCAGCCGGCACCCGGTGCCAATGCGCATTGGAAAAACCACTTCCGGTTCAATCGGCGATAACGGCCCCTGTTCATCGGAACAGAGGACTTCGAGTATGGAATGCGGGTCGTACTCGATGGTCGCTTCGCCGGGGTGGGACGATGACCGGTGTCCCCTGTAGAGCGAGAAACCCTCGGGGGTCTTTTCTATCCAGAAATCATGGGCGACAGCCTGGGATCCCAGAAGAGCGAAAATGAGGATGAGGAGCGCCCTTTGTTTCCATAATCCCATACTCGACCCCCTTCAGTATTACGAAAATATAATTCGTAATACCGAATCTAGCAGAAATTCCACGATCCGATCAAGGGACATCGGTTGCGTGGAATTCAGCGCAAGGGGAGCTCTATCTATATGAGAAATTTAAAGATAGCAAAAGTAACCAGGAATTTTTCGTTAAATTTGTTGGGATAGAAGAATTGGACCATCTGGCTCTAACTTCAAGAGTGGTAATATGTTA
The DNA here is from genome assembly GCA_018831195.1 of Candidatus Eisenbacteria bacterium. Classification (NCBI taxonomy): domain Bacteria; phylum Candidatus Eiseniibacteriota; species Candidatus Eiseniibacteriota bacterium. Next base: position 42,896 of record JAHJDP010000099.1, read on the forward strand.
TGCCACTTGACGAATGCCCGTTGACAGTGTAGAATTAACGCAGGTCATTCATGAGATTTCTGAAGGCGCCGGCTCGGGTCCTCTGGTATGATCATGAGTTCCTATTGAGTTCTTAGGTCTCCATCCTGCCACGCCTTTGGGATGGAAGTCGTCCTGTGTACGTCGCAATACAAGGACCGATTGGAGGGATTTATGAGGATGGATCACCTGCCTCGGTTGGCAGCCGGACTCCTTGTCTCCGCAAGCGTCCTGGTTCTTCTGGGATTGGGAGCCGACAGCGCTCTCGCGCGGATGGGAGATGCTCCCTTAAGTTTATTGTACAATGTTAGTAATGAAGCATCAATTGAAACGATCGTGATGCCGCCCGTCGACGCCGATCGGCTGCTTCAGGAAGACATAGACCGGGCGGCGGCCGGCATTGATGGACCGCTGCGTTTTGCGCAACCCCATGATGTCTATTTAAACCTGATTGAAGCCGGGACACTTGATGAGCTGGAGAACGGCGGCCGTATTTGGCGTCTTCGTTTCATCTCCGGTGGTGCCTATAGTCTCAACTTCGGGGTCACATCCTATCTCATTCCTCCGGGCGGAACGCTTCATCTGTACCCAGCCGGTCAGGTATCCGCGGATTTGATATGGGAAGGCCCCTTTGATCCAGATGAAAAGGTCGAAGGGGAATTCTGGTCGCCCGTCATTCCGGGTGATGATGTTATTGTCGAGCTGTATGTTCCCGCGGATGCCGCCTTTGAGCCGGAGGTCATCATTTCCCAGGTGAATCATGATTATCGCGGATTCGGAAAAGCCCGGGATGACGCTCAGCAGGGTTGGTGCAATATAGATGTGATTTGCCCCGAAGGCGATCCATGGCGGGATGAAATAAGATCCGAAGGCGTTTACACGATCAATGGATCTTGGATGTGCTCGGGCCAGCTGGTGAACAGCTTGACTTCAAGTCCGACTCCATTCTTTCTGACGGCGTATCATTGCGGGATCTCGACGAGCAATGATCACACGGTGAGGGTTTATTGGAATTATGAGTCTCCCACCTGCGGGCAGCTCGGCGGTGGCAGTCTATCGGATAGCCAGCAAGGTTGCACGGAGGTGGCCGACTATTCCGCCTCGGATTTCTCTTTGGTGGAAATGACCAGCACGCCTGCGGAAGCTTCGAATGTCTATTATGCCGGTTGGGATGCCCGTACGAATTGGAATCCGAGTCAATGCACGGCTATTCATCATCCCGGCACCGACGAGAAATCGATCAGTTTCAACTTTGACGCGCTCATGATCACATCGTATATCGGGACATCGGTGCCCGGTGACGGGACGCATTGGCGCGTGGATGATTGGGAGGTGGCGACGACAGAGGGCGGTTCTTCCGGTTCCGCTATTTGGGATGAGAACCACCATATTGTCGGACAGCTTCACGGCGGGTATGCCTCCTGTTCATCGATTACGAGTGATTGGTACGGACGCCTCGCCATCTCCTGGAGCGGCGGGGGATCCTCCGCCACCAATCTGCGGTCCTGGCTCGATCCGGAAAACACGGGAACTCTGGTATTGAACGGCCGGGATTCAAACGCATCCGCTATCGAAAATGTTGAAGTTCTAATCCATAAGGGCGCGTTGCGTCCCATTTCCCCGAACCCTGCAGCCACCCGAATGGGGATTGGATTTGATCTGCATCAAGCCGGCGCCATCCAATTGGATGTTGTGGATGTCACCGGCAGGGTCGTCACCACATTAGCAGCCAAGAATTATCAAGCCGGCAGCTGGCAATTGGGGTGGGACGGCACGTCGTCCAGTGGCGAGCGGCTTTCGTCGGGGGTTTACTATGTCCGCATGTTGATAGATGGTCAAGCGGCGGATACAAAGAAGGCCGTATTGGTTCGCTAGTCAACTCTTCCGGGTAAACATGGATGTTTTTAACAAGGGGTGAAAAATGAATAGGAAGTGGGTTCAGATCATCATTGCCGTTGTTGGATGTCTCGCTTTTACACTAGGGACGATATCGGCGGACTCCCGCATGACGACAAGGGAGTATTTTGAAAAGTGGGATAACCATTTCAAAGACCTTACCGAGATGAGGGCGGGAACAGCCAACACCTCGGGTACCGGTTTCAAGCCGTACCAGAGGTTCAAATGGTTTTTTGAGAGAAGGCTCTCACCCGATGGGAACATGATTCCCGGAGTTCGTTGGAAGGCCTATGATCAGTTGCAGGAGATGGTCAACGAAAAAGGACGGGACGGTGAAACCTGGTTCACACTCGGACCCATTAATGTCGCGGGCCGTTGCCTCGCGATAGAGGTTCATCCCACAAACTCCGATATTGTCTATGCCGGATTCGCCAGCGGCGGAATCTGGATGACAACGGATAGCGGCAGCAATTGGGCGCCTCTTGGTGATGATCTGCCAACGATGGCCGTCAGCGCGATTGAGATCGACTCGAATAATCCTGATCGTATCTGGATCGGAACCGGGGAGGGCTGGGGCAATACCGACGCGGTGCATGGCGCCGGGCTGTTGCGATCCCTCGATGGCGGTCTGACCTGGGGAACGACGGGATTCAATTATTCAGTGAGTTCCGGTCTGGATGTTTTCGAGCTGGAGTATAACCCAGCCACGGGCACGCTCCTCCTCGCCGCGGAGAACGGACTCTGGCGATCCACAGACGGCGGCGATTCCTTTGATGAGGTTATGCCCTCCGGAAAGTGGATGGATGTGCAGTTGAAGAAGGGTTCCACTGACACTATATTCGCCTGCTCCTACTACTGGGCGGAAATGGGATTCTGGCGTTCCACCGATGATGGATTAACCTGGACCCGGTGTACGACGGGCGTTCCGACCGCTGGGTTGAGTAATATGCGTCTTGCCCTCTGCGACGCCTATCCCGATATCATCTATTGGGCGATTGCGAATGGCAGCGGTGGCATGCTGGGGATTTGGCGATCGGTCGATGGCGGAGACAGTTTCGCGCAAGAATATAGCGGCTCGCCGAATCATTATGGTACTCAGGGCTGGTACAACCTCACAATCGCTGTTGATCCGACCAACCCGAACAGAGTGATGTCGGGCGGTGTTGAATTTTACAGATCGACAAACGGCGGAACCTCCTTCAGCCAAATCGCATCGAATGTCCATGTCGATCATCATGCAACGGCATGGGATCCGTCTAATCCGGCAATATTCTGGGTTGGAAGCGATGGCGGTGTTTACCGAAGTGCAAACTCCGGGGTGTCATACTCGAATAAGAATCTCGGCCTCGTCACGATGCAGTTCTATGCGATGAATCATTCCAAAACCCTGCCGACCCGGGCGCTTGGTGGAACCCAGGATAATGGGACTTATATATTCAATGACAATCCAAACTGGGGTTCGATTCTCGGCGGCGATGGGTTCTTCTGCGAGGTCGATTATGCCGATCCGAATTATGTCTACGCTGAGTTGTATTTCGGCGATCACCGAAGGAGCAGCACGGGCGGAACGGGAATGGTTTCGATCAACAGCGGGATTACCGAAAACGGTCCCTGGTCGACACCGACGCATATGGATTTCGCAAATCCCGCCGTCCTCTACACCGCTCATAACACGACGGTATTCCGAACCACTAACAGGGGGAACTCCTGGTCGCCGATCACATCCGTACCAATCTCGGGATACGGCACCTCGATCCACCAGTCCCTGAATAATCCCGATTATTTTGTTGTCACCTCGAACCAAAAAATCTGGGTATCGACCGATCATGGGAATACTTGGAATGACCGAACCAGCGGCGTCATTACAGCGGGTACTCTGAGTGACAGTCATTACCATCCGGATGATCCCAACACGATACTTATAACCCTCGCGACCTATTCGAGCACGCAGCCTCAGGTTCAAAAGACAACAGACCAGGGTTTATCATGGTTCCCGATTGAATATGGTCTTCCGGAAGAGCCGGTCAACACCATCGAAATCGATCCGTCGCATCCGGATTGGTATTTCATCGGCACCGATCTGGGCGTCTACATCTCCTACAACGCCGGAGCGACGTGGACCCCCTTCAACGTTGGATTGCCCCATGTTGTTTGCTCCGATCTGCGGCTTCACAACGATGAACGGTTTCTGCGGGTTGCCACCCACGGCCGTGGGATGTGGGAGGTTGATATCAGCAATCTGACGGCCCCGGCCGCGGATGTTCAACCTGTCGAGCCGCAGATTCAGCCGCTCACCCTACGTGTTCTCGGAACCCCGGCCACCAACAGCGTCGTTCTGCACTATGGTTTGCGGCGAGCGGGCGCTGTGAAGTTGGCTCTCTATGATGTCACCGGGCGGATGGTTAAGGGCGTGGTCGATGATTTCGCGCAGGCGAAAATCGACAACGCCACTGTCGACGTCTCAGATCTTCCGTCAGGTGTCTACTTCGCCCGACTGGAAGCTAATGGGGCATCGATTTCCCGGAAGGTTGTCGTGGAAAAATAATCTCTCATAGTTCATGAGACGGATGTCGCCGGCACCGCCCCCACAAACAAGTGGGGGCGATGCTTTTTCCCTCTGAAATAATACTTGAATTTCATGTATAGTATTTGTACTCTAGGAGTGGAGTCGATACAGGAGTGGACGATTTGCCGCGCGGCGAACCAATCTCCATTCCCAAAGACTGAAAAGCGGGGACTGAAAACGGGGACTGAAAATGTGAAACTGTGTGGGGTGAAGTGTTGAAGATTACTTCATTGGAAGAATATGGACTCCGCTGTATGGTTCAACTGGCCCGTCATTCAGACAGGGAGCCTCTTACCATTGCGGAGATAGCGCAGGAAGAAGGATTATCGCTTCCCTATGTTGGGAAGCTGATGAATCTTCTCAGGCAGGAGGGTCTTGTCATGAGTGTCCGCGGCAGGGCAGGGGGTTATATTTTACCACGCCCCGCCGATCAGATCACTCTGGATACCGTCATTACGGCCTTGGGCGGAGACCTGTTTGATAAGGATCATTGCGGCCGTCATCCGGCTGGACATGATGTGTGCGTTCACTCCGGGGACTGCTCGATTCGGTCCGTTTGGTCCACAATGCATCGCATTATCAATGACACGCTGAAGAAAACCAGTCTATCCGATTTAGTGGGAACGGAGAATCAGGTCTCGCAGACTCTAGAAATGCCGGCATCAGCAGCCGATGGGGAAAGAGAGGCCGGTGGTATCGAGCTGCCGTGATCGGCGGCGGGGCCTGATGGTTCAAAAGGCGGAGGTTAAAGATTCCCATATGGGCGGATCACTCGATATCGCGCAAATCCGCAAAGAATTTCCTATCTTTGACCGCTCCTTTCATGGACACCGGCTTGTTTATCTAGACAACTCCGCCACATCCCAAAAACCGATGTGTGTGCTGGATGCCCTGACGGGATTTTACAAGACCTCTAATGCTAATGTTCACAGGGGTATCTCGACCCTTTCCCGGGAAGCAACGGAAGCCTATGAGGAGACGCGGCGGAGGGTCGCCGGCTTTTTAGGGAATGTCCCCTCGAAGAGCATCGTCTTCACAAGGGGAACGACCGAATCGATCAATCTCATCGCTTGGGCTTGGGCCCGGCGCCGTCTGAAAGCCGGAGATGAGATTCTTCTCACCGAGATGGAACACCACAGCAACCTCATCCCTTGGATGCTCATCGCCCGCGAATCAAACCTTGTGCTGCGGCACATCCCCGTCACTGATGATGGACGACTTCAGCTGGAGGCGCTTGATGATCTGCTGACGGAGAAAACGAAAATCGTTTCGGTGACCCGCCAATCAAATGTCACAGGTACAATGAATCCGGTGGCCGAGATCGCCCGGCGGGCAAAGGCTTTCGGTGCGAAGGTCCTTATCGATGGTGCGCAGTCCGTTCCACATGAATCCACCCGGATCGAGGATTTTCAGTGCGATGCCCTAGCCTTCTCCGCGCATAAGATGCTGGGACCCACCGGCGTCGGCGTATTGTACGCCGATCCGGCCTTTCTCGAAGAGATGGAGCCGTATCAAGGCGGGGGGGAGATGATACAGGAGGTCACTCGCGACCATGCCACATGGCGCGCGATCCCCTGGAAATTCGAAGCGGGGACCCCCAATATAGCCGGTGTGGTGGCGTTCAAGACGGCGTTGGATTTTCTTGAGGCGGCCGGATTGGAGAAGATTGCGGCGCACGAGAACCGGTTGAGGCGGTATGCCCTCGATCGCCTGCTCGCAATCGAGGGGCTCCGGATCCTGGGCGGTGATACCCATGAAGATCGGGGCGGGGTCCTTTCATTTGTTCTCGAGAACCTCCATCCGCACGATCTTGCAACCGTGTTGAATGAGAGGGGGATTGTTATTCGCGCCGGCCACCATTGCGCTCAACCCCTTATGCGGCGATTTAATGTCGCCGCCGCGGCGCGGATCTCCTTTTACATTTACAATGATACAGATGATGTCGACGCCCTCGCCGAAGGGATTGATGAAGCTGTAAGGTACTTTGCCCCATGAAATCAACGGAGCTGGACGCCCTCTACCGTAAAGTATTGCTGGATCATTACCGAGATCCCCGTTGCCGGGATCCGATATCCTCTCCCACTCACCGGCAAAAAGCCAGCAATCCCCTCTGTGGCGATGAAACGAGCCTCGCCGTGGAGCTGGTGGATGGCCGGTTCCTGAAGATCCAGGTGCGAAGCGGCGGATGCTCGATTTGTGTCGCTTCGGGCAGCATGATGGGAGAAATTGTACAGGGGCGCACGGAAAAGGAAACGAGGCGCATCGCCGATGCTTTCCAGCTTTTGATGAAGGGTTCTCCTATTCCTGATAATGTGGATCTGGGGGATCTCCGGGTGTTGGAGGGTGTTTTGCGTTTTCCAGAAAGAGTCAAATGTGCAACACTTCCTTGGGTTGCGCTGGAGGGAATTCTGCTGGAGCGGGAAAGGGAGTTGGAAGGGGATCAGAAAAAGGATCGGGAAAAATAAAATGAAGCCCCGCAGCTACAGCCAAGTCGCGCCGCTCGTAAAAAAAGCTCTAAAAGATTATTTCACGATCGAAGAAATGCGTGATTTACACCGTGTGGAGACATCGCGGCATTTTGGCCTCGCGATCCGCCATATTTTATTGTCGATGATTGCCCTGGCCATTTTGTTTTGGTTTAAGCAGCCCATCATCTGGATTCCCGTCGCGCTCTTTCAGGGCTTTCAGATTCTCGGTTTTACAATCCTTCTTCACGAACAAGTCCACGAGATCATCTTTCGCGGCCGCCGCCCGCGACTTAACCGCCTTATGGGTTTGATTTATGCGTTTCCCAGCTCGATATCGGCGACGCAATTCCGAATCTGGCATCTGGATCATCATAAAGAACTGGGTTCCTCGGTGCACGATCCCAAGCGGGCCTATCTCACACCCAAGATTGTAAAACGGTGGTACAAGCTCCTCTATCTCACTCCATTTCTATTCGTTATCTATTCGATTGCGTCGAAGAAAGAGGCTGCGACCTATACACAGGCCGAACGCCGGCTCATCAATATCGAGAGAACGGTCGGGATTTTTCTGCATCTCATCTTCGCCGCCCTTTTGGTCCTCGGCGGCGGATGGAATGCAATGCTGCGGGTTTGGTTTATCCCATTGTTCCTTGCCTTCCCGATCGCCTTTACATTAAATCGACTGGGCCAGCACTATGACATCAACCCTGATGATCCGATCAACTGGGCCACATTGATCAACAGCCACCCGTTCTGGGATTTCATCTTCCTTTATTCGAATTTCCACCTTGAGCACCATTACTTCCCAAGGGTGCCTTTTTACCGCCTGAAGGAGCTTAATGAGCGCTTGCAGGGCTTTTACACAAAGCACGGTGTGAAACCCAAAACCTATGGCGGGATCCTCCGGGGATGGTTTATTGAGAATAAAACTCCCCACACCGACTGGTATCCGCCACGGAAGGCGGCGGCTCTATCGGATGGGCGGCCCGCCGGGAGGCCATCCGCATGAAAGCCTGTATCCTTTGCCATGGAGGCGTGGGCGCCTCAGCCTCCGCCGTTGACGGGACGGCCGCCGCCGCTGCGGCCGGCGCAGCCTATCTCCGGCAAAACGCGCTCGACGCCGTCGTTGAAGCGACCAAGGTCCTGGAAGATGACCCGCGCTTCAATGCCGGGACAGGAGCCAACTTCCGGCTCGACGGCAGGACAATTGAGTATGATGCCGGGGTGATGGATTCACGCGGACGCGTCGGCGCTATCGCCGCCGCATCCGGGATGCGCTATCCGATCCTGCTGGCCCGCGCCGTTCTCGATTCCCCGCACCACCTGCTGGCGGGTGAGGGCGCCAACCGTCTGGCACAGCGTTTGAAGTTGGAGAGAAGACAACAGACGCCGGAGCGAACGCATGAAAAATACCGCCGAGCACTGGAACAATTGCTGAGCCGGCAGCCGCACTCCTTTGCTCAAGCCGCCTGGCATCGCGAAAACTGGCGTGACTTCTGGAATTTTGACGGAAGACCACCGCGCCGCCGCACAACCGATCCCACAAGGGGTGGCGCATGGGGTGGCGCAAAGGGTGGCGCAAGAGGTGGCGCAAGGGGTGGCGCAGGGAGAGGTGCCGGTGAATTCAGTTGCGATACGGTCGGCGCCGTCGCGCGCGATTCCCGCGGCCGTTTCGCCGTCTCCAACTCAACCGGTGGGACGACCCTTATGCTCTACGGACGGGTCGGCGACTCACCTCTGGTCGGCTGTGGTTTCTTTGCCGGGCCGGCGGGAGCGGTAACGACAACCGGCGTCGGTGAAGAAATTATCAACCGGCTGCTCGCCTTCCGGGTATACCAATGGATGGAAGAGGGTGCGACGCCGCAGGAAGCCTGCGCCCAGGGCGCCGGGCTCTTTCCTCGCCGGATCCCCGTTGGTATTCTCGCCGTCAATCGTGAAAGCGAAGGGGTCGCCGCCAGCCGTGAGATGCCATGGGCCGGTGTGATAATGGATAAACCGGGGAGCATGAAATCGATCATCCTGCCATCCTGAAACCGCCGGGATCGGGATCCAAATGCAATTAACGCGATTGTTCCCTGATGGTACGCGAAGATTATTTTAAAAGTCTCTTCGCCTCCGCCTCGAGTATCTCACAGGTTCTTCGTAGATAACGTTCATCCGTCCTGATATTCCCGATCGCCAATCGTAAAATCGTCCGCCCCCTCAACCGGGTAGATGAGATAAAAATCTCCCCGCTGGCATTAACATTTCGAAGCAATGTCTCGTTGAGCTTGTCCAGAGTTGCCGGGGTCATCTTATGGGGTGTTGCTTTTAATGACCTGGGTTCCAAACGGAAGCAAACGGTGCTAAACGGTGTGGGCGCCATTCTTCGGAAGAGGGTGGACCGGCCTACCCAGCGGGAGAATTGCTGAGCCAAACGGATATGCTCCTGCAAGCGCGTCTGAAGTCCCTCACGGCCGAAGGTGCGAAGAACAAACCAAAGCTTCAACGATCGAAAACGCCGCCCCAAGGCGACACCATAATCCATAAAATTGACAACCTCATCCGCCTCGGGCGTCTCGAGATAGGCCGGCACGAGCGAGAGGGCTTCGCGAATCACCTGCGGTTTCCGGCAATAAAGCACACTCAGATCGATAGGACAGAAAAGCCACTTGTGCGGATTAACCACAATCGAATCGGCCCGCTCCCATCCTTTGAAAAGCTCTCTTTTCTCGGGAAGCAACGCGGCCGCGCCGGCATAGGCGGCATCGACGTGGAACCATAATTTATAGCGCCTGCAGATCTCCGCGATCCGATCCAGCGGATCGACACTGGTTGTCGAGGTTGTCCCGGCCGTGGCAACCACGGCGAAGGGGCGGATCCCTTGATCCAGATCAGCTCTAATGGATTTCTCCAGGAGACGGGTATCCATCCGGAAGTTTTTATCGGAGGGAATACTGCAGACCCCTTTGCGTCCGATACCCAAAACAATGCCCGCCTTTTCAATTGAGGAGTGCGCTTCTTGAGAAATGTAATAGCGCAGCGGTGGAAGATCGCTCCGGCCGCACAAACCCTCGTCACGAACACCGGGGATTGTTTGGCGGGCCGCTATCATGGCGACGAGACTTGATAGGGATGCGGTATCTTGTATAACCCCCCAGAAGCGGGAGGGGAGGCCCAGCAGTTGACGAAGCCAGTCGAGGGTCACTTCCTCCAGCTCGGTCGCCGCAGGTGATGCCTTCCAGAGCATCCCATTGACATTGAGCGCGGCCGATAGGGTTTCAGCCAGGATTCCCGGTTGTGAACCCGTGATGCCGAAATAGGCCATAAAACCGGGGTGATTCCAATGAGTGATCCCGGGCAGGATGACCGATTGGAAATCGCTCCAAACATTTTCCATCGGTTCGGACCGGTTCGGCGGGTGCTGGGGCAATCGCTTGCGGATCTCTCCCGGCTGGACCTTGGCCAGGACCGGATATTCCTGCGGATTGGAGAAGTAATGTGAAATCCAGTTCAATATCCAGTCGCCGTACTCCTGAAACTCATCGGAGGACCAGATGTCGCCCGTGGAAGAAACAGCGGAATCCCGGCTCCTCTTCTCAGTCATCTTTTCCCACCTTACTCGGCGGGAGTGGGAGCGGTTCCATGGTGCTCGGCATCCATCCTTGCCAATTCCTTATCGAATAAATAGAGACCTTTTTCGGGAACACCGATGATTTTGATCTTGTCGAGAATCGAACCGAAGATGGATTCTTCCTCGAGCTGCTCGGCGATAAAATACTGCAGGAAATTGAAAGTTGTGAAATCCTTCAAACCAAAGGCGAGAGCGGCCAAATCGTTGATCTTTGAGGTGACAAGCTGTTCATGCTCAAGGATCTGCTCAAACATATCCTTCACAGAATCAAAAGCTGTCGGTGGCGCGGCCAGAGTCCCAAGAATCGCCATACCGCCGGTCTCATTGATAAACGAGAAAAACTTATCCATATGCGACATCTCTTCACCCGCGTGGCTCTTTAAAAACCGAGCGGCGCCTTCCAGACCCTTTGATTGGGCCCAAGCACTCATTTGAAGGTATAAGTTGGAAGAGTAAAACTCGAGATTGATCTGAGCATTCAGCGCGTCGAGCATTTCTTTTTTCAACATGGCTCATCCTTTCTTACATATCCACACCGACATATCCACACCTACGAATCCATTCTGATGAATCCACTGTTACGAATCCGCGAATCGATGGACTCCAGGAAATTCCTGGAAACACTTGAATTTCCCATGGGTGGAGGTGGGTGTCAAGCTGACGCTGGGAAGGCGTTTCTACAGAAGGGATTGCCGTATCGTAAGAATCGGCAAACAAAAAGGCTCCCCAGTTGCATCGGCCGGGTCGATCGACGATGCTTGTTTCCAGAATCCATGCAGGAATTTTTGGCCGCCCGGCGGGCGGCCCTGAAGAAGGGACTGATTGAACGGGGATCAGCAGAAGAATCAGGGGGGCATTATGAAAAGGAAAAGAATCTGGCAAGGAAGTGATAGGCGGGGCGGGCATCTGATCGGCGGGATTCTGCTTCTCCTCACAACCTTGATCACGATATTCATCACAACCTCCATTTCGAACGTATGGGCCGACGAATCTTTCGGCACTTTCTCCATCGCCGCCTATGATGCGCAAACCGGCGAGGTTGGGGTCGCCGTTCAATCGCGCGTCTTCAGCGTGGGGCCGCGCGTGGCGTGGGTTAAGGGGGGTGTCGGCGCCATTGCGACGCAGGCGCAGTCGAATGAGACTTTCGGCCCGCGTGGATTGCTCCTCATGGAAACCGGTCTCTCCGCGGAAGAGACACTCGAATGGCTTCTGGCGCAGGATCCCGGCCGGGAGAATCGCCAGGTCGGCATTGTCGATATCAACGGCGGCGTCGCCAACTGGACCGGGTCGGGATGCGCCGATTGGGCCGGCGATTCCTCGGGCACCGGTTTCACCTGCCAGGGGAATATATTGGCCAATGCCGAAGTGGTCGCGGGCATGATCAAGGCCTTCCAGGAAACGGAGGGTCAGGAACTGGCCCGACGGATGATTGCGGCGCTGCACGCAGCCCAGGCGGCCGGTGGTGACAAACGGGGGCAGCAATCGGCGGCGATCCTCATCGGCCGGACACATCCCGATTTCCCGGAGTATGCTTATCGCTATATCGATATCCGCGTGGAGGATCATACGGAGCCGATCGCCGAGCTGGATCGTCTTTATCAGATGTATGAGGCGCAGGGTCTTGTACAAGCGCATCTGAATTTCTCCGATTGGATGGAGGCCAACGGCGACATGGACGGCGCGCGGTATGAGCGGGAACGCGTCGCGCAAGTACTGACACGGGCTTTGAAAGAGGATGTTCGTGACGCCGAGATGTTGAACTCACTCGCCTGGTTCGCCGCCACCCACGATTTTCATCTGCCCGAGGCGCTGGAAGCGGCGCAGCGGGCTGTCGGCCTGGAGCCGAAGAACTCGAATATTCTTGATACTCTGGGGGAGACCCATTATCGGATGGGACACTACGATAAGGCGATCGAGGTGCAGAACGAGGCGATTGCCATTGCTCCGGACGATGAATATTTGAAGGAGCAGTTGAAGAAGTTTGAAAAGGCGAAGGCGGAAGGGAAGTAGCGCGGATTTCGATCCCGGGATCAACGACCTGAACGAGGCTTGTTCAGTCCCCTCCGCCGTCTATCGGCATCGCAGGATTGGAGAACCGCATGTCACAATTGAGAATGCCGGTTGTCATATATGGGTTCGGATGGATTCTGCGGATCCTCATGCTTACTTTAACAATATCCTGTCACGGCCAAAATGAAAATCAAGCCGAGGTAGGGGGGCACTGGGAGGTTTGGACGCCGTCCGATTCGATCCTCTTGGAAAGGCCGAGGGACTTCATCGAATACGAGAGTGTGCCGATCTCGGGAATCTGTCCCATTTCCGATACGGCAAAGACCGGCGCCCCCCGTTGCGGATACCGGTGGAATCGCGATGCGTGGGAACTTCTGGGCGCAGGTCTCAACGGAGAGATCGATGTTTTTCTCATCTACCAGAATGATTTGATCGCCGGCGGCGCTTTCACGGAAGAGAAGGGCGACAACCTTGATCATATGGGGCGATGGGACGGCGAGAGCTGGAAACCTTTTCACAAGGGTATTAATGGACGTGTCCGCGCCTTAGCCGAGTTCGACAGTGCCCTGATCGCTGGAGGTGATTTTACGACGGCCGGCGATGGGACGGTCTTTCATCTGGCCCGCTGGGATGGGAACCTTTGGCGCCACATCGGCGGTGGGGTCAATGGTCCCGTTCGAGCCCTGGCCGTCTATGGCGGCGACCTTATCGCGGCGGGCCAATTCGATCACGCCGGAAGGGTCCCCGCTCAAAATATCGCCCGGTGGAGTGGGGATGAGTGGCACTCGATGGGCGCCGGCTTCAATGGCCCAGTTCACGACTTGATTGTTCATGAGGGGCGCCTGATGGCCACGGGCGCCTTCTCGAAGTCAGGTGATGTTGATTTAGAGGGCGTCGCCAGATACGTCGAATGACCGGCGGCGGGACAGGTCTGTTCTTACAACTCATTTGGTGGCAATAAATTACAGAGTCCAGCCGGCGAGACTCTGTAACCGGTTGATTTATTTATGGTTATGCGGCCGGGCCTGTCCCGGATGATAAGATCTCTCCGATTTCAACCAACCTTCTCCAATCCGGCGGTCGATAGTATACTGAGAACTGTTGTTTGTTCCGGCCGCGCGGTCCTGTTGTTCATCGGGAGACCCCGAGGTTCTGTTATAAGCTCGGATAGATCCGAAGTCCTGTCGTAAAACCCGGAGAAATCAATGAAGGTACTGCTCATCAACCCGCCCAGCGATAACGAGCTGGTGGGAAACAATCCGCCCATTATCGAAGAGGAGCGCGGCTACAACCCTCCTCTGGGATTGCTCTATATCGCCGCCCACCTCGAGAAATTCAGCAGCCATGAGGTCTCGGTCATCGATGCGCAGGTGGATGAGTTGGATTACCCGAAGCTTAAAAAAATAATCGCAACAGAGAGCCCCGATGTCGTCGGAATCACGGCAATGACCTTCACATTGATCGATGTGATCAAGACGGCGGAGCTCGTGAAAGAGGTGAATCCCGAAATCCGCGTCGTCCTGGGCGGCCCGCATGTGCATCTTTATCCTGATGAGACGATTGCCCTGCCCTCGGTCGACTATCTGGTCCTGGGCGAGGGGGAGATTCCCTTTCACGATTTGATGGAGCATATCGATCAGCAGGATAAGCTCACCGGCATCACAGGATTGGTATTCCGGCATAATGGGAATGTGGTCAACACCGGTGTCCGAGGCCTTCGGGACAACCTCGATGAAATTCCCTTTCCGGCGCGCCATCTGACGCCCTACAAGAAGTACACCTCCCTCATGGCGAAACGAAATCCGATCACGACGATGTTTACCAGCCGGGGATGCCCCTACAAATGTATCTTTTGCGACCGTCCGCATCTGGGGAAGCTCTTCCGCGCCCGATCGGCCGGCAATGTCGTCGATGAGCTGGAAGAGTGCGTCGATCTTGGGATCCGCGAATTTCTGATCTATGACGACACGTTCACCATACAGCGGAAACGGGTTGTCGCGATTTGCGAGGAGATCCTGAAACGCGGTTTGGATATCGGATGGGATGTCCGCGCGCGCGTCAACACGGTCGACGAGGACCTGGCCCGGTTGATGAAGAAGGCCGGATGCGAGCGGATCCACTACGGAGTGGAAGCCGGCACCAACCGAATGTTAAAGGTTCTGCAAAAAGGGATCACGGTCGAAGAGGCCCACCACGCCTTTCGTTTTACAAAGAAGGCCGGGATCGCCACACTCGCCTATTTTATCATCGGTTCCCCCACCGAAACCTACGAAGATATCAAGGCGACGATGAAGCTGGCGCGGGACCTGAACCCCGATTATGTCCATATCACGATCATGACGCCCTTCCCCGGAACAGCGCTTTACATTCAGGGGCTGGAAGAGGGTGTGATTGAGCGCGATTTCTGGCGAGAGTTTGCGGCGAACCCGGCACCTGATTTCAAGCCCCCTTATTGGGAAGAGAATTTCACCCGTGATGAATTACTGAAAATGATCGATGAAGCCTACCACAACTTTTATATCCGCCCGATCTACATTATGAAAAGGGTGATGCAGGTGCGCTCATGGGGGCAATTCAAACGGCATGCGCGGGCCGGCTTGAAGGTGCTCAAGCTGTAGCTTGTCCTGTAACCCTCAGGCATTCAACATGTTGCGAGCGCGGCGCTCGGCCGCACCTCACAGAAACCTCTGTATTTTTGCCTCAAGGTGTTATATAATTAGGTGTTAGGTGGATTTGAGCTTCAACATGGGTCGGCATGACGCCTTGGGAGACAGATAATGCCACAACCTGTTGCTGTACAGCACGCCAAAGGTCTTTTCCCAACGCGATATTCTGGCAGTCGATTGATAATGCAGCTCTTGCTCTCCCTCGTGATCCTCCTTGCCGGTTCCCTCGCGGTCGAGGCCGATCCCGACACGCTTTGGGTTAATACGACCTGGGTGGCCCACAGCGATGTTGAGCTTATCAATTCACTCGTCGTCGCACCAAACGCCACCCTGACGATTGAACGGGGCAGCACGATTCGTTTGGGAAACAGCACCGAAATCCTTGTCCTGGGGGGCCTGATGGCCCTGGGCACGGCCGGTGAGCCGATCGAGTTTACACGGCTCTACTCTCATTTACCCTGGCAGACCATTGCGGCGGACGATCCGACCGGCGACTTTGTTTTTGATCACTGCATCATCCACGGCGGGCAGGGAATTGATTGGGGCTGGGTCGATCGGGGGATGCTCGGTATTCGTTATGGATCTATAACAATAATAAATTGTGAAATATATGACGGCTTGCAGTGCGCTCTTCTCGCGGTGGGCGCAGGTTTATCACTGCAGAATAATCATATTCATAACATCGGGGATGTCGGCTGCAGCATCCGGTATTGGTGCTACGGCTACATCGTGGGAAATACGATCCATGATATGATCGATGACGGCCTCAATATCGACGGATCGGACATCCACGTTCTCGATAATCGCGTCTACAACACCTATGATGACGGCATCGATTGCGACGGATCGACCGGGCTTGTCGCCCGGAATATTGTAAGCGGGGCGGGGGATTGCGGCATGACCTTTGCCGGGGATGAATCGGGTCTGCGTCTTGAGAACAACCTGATCTACGATTCCACCAAGGGCATGGAAATCAAACAGAGCTCCAACATCACTATTATCAACACGACGATCGCCGACAATGGCATCGGCATCAGGCTTTATGAAAACGCCCCCGGCAACGGCGGAGGCATCGGTGTTCTGCGGAACACGATTCTCTGGGGCAATACGACAAGTTATACATTAGATGAATATAGCGATTTATTCGCGGTCTTTTGCGACATTCAAGGGGATACCCTGCAGGCCGGAGCGGGCAATATCAACGCCGACCCGCTCTTTGCCAACCCCGAGTCGGGGGTGTTTAAACTGCTGAATTATTCGCCTTGCATTGATGCCGGTGTGTCGGGTGATTCACCCGTGACCGATATCGAAGGGCATGCCCGCTGGGATAATCCCAATGTCCCGAACACCGGCTCCGGAACCTATACATACTATGACATCGGGTGTCATGAGTTCCAGCCCGGCTCATCGGATGCGCCGGCGCCGGAAGGGCGGCAGACGCGCCTGCATTTAGGACATCCGTCACCGAATCCGTTCCATCGCCAGGCGCTTGTATCCCTGGACCTGCCGGTCGGTATGCGCCTCGACGCCTTCATCGTCGACCCCTCGGGGCGGAGAATCCGTTCGTTGGGATCAGAATTGTATCCCGCCGGGTCGGTGCGCTGGGTTTGGGATGGGCGCAACGCATCCGGCGCCCGCGTCTCTTCAGGGCGGTATCATCTCGTCGTCAGAACGGAAGATGGGATTTCCTTATCCAGGTCTTTGCTCTATCTGCGCTGATCAGGATAACCGGTTAGCGAACCTTTTTTACTTCGGCGATCTTCCCTGTCATCTCCGGCATTCCCGTCATGCCTACCAGGGGATGATGCTTGTCTCCAAGGCGAATTGTATATATCCGACGGGTGGGAATAGATCGTTGTCGAATCCTTCCTGTGTTACGCCGTTACCCAGACGGAAGCCTCCGGTGATATTGGCGCCGAGATGTATAAATCTGGTCTGCAGGAAAGTCGCGCCCATTCCCGCGCAGAGGGTATAAATTTGAAGCCGGTCGCCCTTGATTTTTCTGGAGTCTCCGCCTTCGATAACCGTAATCGGGTTGGTGAAGGAAAATGTCATCAATCCCCACCGAAAACCGACGAGACAGTACAACCCCATAAAGGTATGATCCTCAGTTAAATAGAAGCGCCCGGTCGCATCCAAACCGAATTCGCTTGGGGAGCTGATCCCATCCGCATGCCCCAACATCGTTCCCTTTGTATGATCCCCGTAGTAAAAACCGCCGGCCGCCCTGATTCGGGGCTGGGGGCGGGCGCTGTAGCGGATATAAAGACCGTGAAATCCATCACTCTGGTGGCCTGAGGGATTTGTATAGAAGAATCCGAAGTCGATGCCATTCCGATCCGGACCTGAGTTTCTATGGAGTTCGCCCGAGAGGCTGAGATCACCACGCATCATTGCGGCTGAATCACCGCCGGCTGCGGACTCCCCGGCGCTTATGGACTCGGCGCCGGCGTCTGCACCCAAGAAATCGCCGAGGATCGCCTCGTCCTCATCTTCATCCTCATCGGATTCATCGGCCGTGATTTGACGGATAGCTCTTTGCTTCTCCGGTTTCTTCGCAGCCTGATCCGCAGCGTCGGATAAGCTTCCTCCACGCCGCTGTGGACCCGCACATCCGCCGGCGAAAATCAGAATAAGGATAGCGAAAAGAATGAGAAATAGGGCAGAGCTTGCTTTGTGCAACATGTCCACGTCTTCCTCATACCAAATCGTGGTTCCGCTGCCCCTCTGCGTCACTGTCTCTTGCCGGCCGGTCCGGGGAGCCCTCTAAGCTCCTGCGTCAGGCCTCCTTGCTCACATCAGTGGAAGGAGGGACCCCTTCGCTGCGCCACCCACCCGGACCCGACCGGCTTAGATATAAGAACGGATCCAGGCGTTCATTTCAACGATTGACTTCATGCCGGATGGCATTTCTTCCAAAGACCGGCTAACGAGTCTTCCTAAAAACAGCTAACGAATCCTCCAAAGAAAGGCGCCCTCGAGAATGGCGGGATCGACCCATTCGACCTGTCCGCTCCGCGTCATCAGGGGCAGCGATCTATTTGGCGTCGCATCACCGGTGAGGAACCCGGCCGCTATTTTCAGCAGCGCAGGAACAGCACCTGCAGCCATATCGCCTTCCTCGAGGATCCTTTCGATGAACGATTTTGGTTTTGGAAAATGCTCGATCTTGACCTCTTCGTTGACCGGTATACCGGCCTTTTCTTTAACGAGGGCCAGGGCGACATCCAATCCGCCAAGATGGTCAACCAGCTTGCGATCGAGCGCTTGCTTTCCAGTCCAGACGCGTCCTTTGCAAAGGGTGTCCATCACGGCGAAATCAAGATTCCGGGCCGCGGCGATCCGCCGGACCCAATCCTCATATGATTTGTAGTGGTGTGACCGGATGATCTCCCATTCTTCCTCAGAAAAATCACGGTAATCGGAAAAGAGATCGGCCATGGGCCCGATCGTCAAAAAATCTTTTGTGATGCCGAGCTTGTTATACAGACCACGGACATTGAATTTTCCGGTGATGGAGCCGATGGAACCGGTGATCGTGTGCGGCATCGCAACGACGGTGCTGCACTGGTAAGCAATCATATAGCCGCCGGATGCGGCGACATCGACCATCGAGACGACCGAGGGCTTCTTCTCATCCAGACGAAAGAGGGCATGGCCGATATCATCGCTGGCGATTGATTCCCCGCCGCCGCTGTCGATGCGGAGAATGACGCCGGCGATTCCCCTGTCTTCCTGGATGCTCTTGAGGACCTTTGTTACCGATGCGGCGCCCATTTTCAGACCGAACGGAAGGACATACCCATCCTCCCCACCGGCGATCACGCCCTGGGCGTGGACGACGGCGATGCGCTTCTTGCCGGTGAGGCCCAGTTCGGAGCGCTTTACGGTTGCGTAGTCGTCGCCTGAGATGGTTTTCCATTTGCCGTCATCGCCCAGGATCTCCTCCAGATCGTCCCAATAAACGACCGCGTCGAGCAGCCCATCTTCATAGGCCTGAGGCGCGTTAAACAATGCTGTACTCATGAGCTCCAGAACGCGGTTCCTGGTGACGCCGCGGTTATCGGCGATCGTGCCGACCATGTCATTGAACAATGCCTCGAGCAGCCAGGTGAGATTCTCGCGGTAGGCATCCGACATCTTATCCATGAGGAAAGGTTCCGCCGCGGCCTTATACTCCGCTATCCGATCCAGATTGGCCTTAACGCCGATGGCATCGAGGGTGCCCTTGAAATGCATCGCTTCGGCGGCCAGGCCCTTGATCTCCAACACACCTTCCGGGGGTAAGAGGATCGAATCGCAACCGGAGATCATATAGTAGTTCCCTGATGTGAGGAACCGGGAATAGGCATAGACCGGCTTTCCCGCCTCCTGAAGCTGTTTGATGCGCAGTCTTATTTCGTCTTTCTTGGCGAATCCGAGATCCGATCCGCCCACCTGCAGAATGACGCCCCGGATTCGATCATCAACCCGCGCTTTTTCGAGGTTCTCCAGAATCGCGGTCAGATGATTGTGCTTGTCTCCAATAATCGGCAGCGCCGTCGATGGGTAATATTCGGGAATCTCACCGGAAAGAGTCTGGATCAGATAGGTGTTTTTGTGCACCTGCACCGTTTCCGATGTGATCATCGCCGCAAAGATGAAGAGGAGGACGATGCCCCAAAAGGTGAGAAACAACGATGCAAGGATAACCGCAAAGAACGTGCGGAAGAATGACTTCATGAGAACCCCCTTCTCAATTCCCAGAATGTTGGCCGTTGCCGGAAAGCGCTGGAATCTTCCTTATTCTAAGAAACGATGCGACTCCCAATAGACAGAGAAGCCCTCCCCGAAGGAAATGTCCATAGAGGATATGCCCCAAGCCGAACAGCGCGCCATAGATGAGAATCAGGGCCAATAAGACCCCTTCCCATCTCTGTCGGGTCGGGAAATGGCGTACATTGGTATACGAATCCGATGAATCGTCTGTTTCAGCTTTCCTAAAACGCCCTCTCACAGGTCGCCAGAGCCCGGGCGGCCGGGTCCGCTTGTAGAAAGCCTCCAGCACAGGCCATGGGGTCGGTTTGGTCAGATACGAGACAGTCAGCCAAACAAGCCCCGAGAGAAAGACGTTGATCGCCATGATTTCGTGCGAAGCGAAGGTGTGGCCGATCCATCCCCAGCGATTGGATAGATTCAGCAACGTGGCGACGGTGAGACTCGAGATCATCGCCGACAGCTCACTCCAGGCATTCAGACGCCACCAGAACCATCTGAAGAGAAAGACCGCCCCGGCGCCCGAGACGAGCTGGAGCAGAAACTCAAAGAGACCGCGGATCGAGGTGTTAAAAAGAGCGATCAGCGATCCAATGATAAGAAATCCCAAACCGGATGCCCTGCTGATCCAGAGGTAATGGCGTTCCGAGGCGTTTCGCTTCATGAAACGGCGGTAGATGTCGTTCACGAAATAGGACGAGGCCAGATTCATATGGGTGTCGATCGTCGACATGAAGGCGGCCAGCATCGCGGCGAACATCAGCCCCAGCCAACCCGGACCGAGGAAGGTTGACATCATCTTGGGGTAAGCCGCCTTGTGATCGGTCAGATCGGGAAAGACGGCGATGGAAACGAGCGCGACGACAAACCAGGGCCATGGTCGCACCGCATAATTGAGGAATGAGAACCAGAGCATGGATAGGGTTGCGTGGCGCTCATTTTTGGAGGCCGACATCCTCTGAATCAGCACGCCACCTCCATCGGAATACTTCCAGGACCACCACTGGATTGATATCGCCACGATAAATCCCCAAAAAACGCCTTTCGCCGCGCCGGGGCCGCGGAAGACCGGGGGCATCATCCGCATAGCCGGTTCGCCCGATGAATCCATCAGTGAGGGAATGAGTTTGGCGAAACCGCTGAGTCCCCCGACATGATCGATGGCGAGAACCATCAGGAGGATCGATCCCAGCATCGCGGTGCAGAACTGGAAGAGATCGGTCATCACGACCCCCCACAAGCCCGAGAGGGAGGCGTAGACCGTTGCGAGGAGGATGCAGGCGCCGATCGTTAGGAGTTTTGGGAATCCCAGCACCTCTTCGGAAATGGTCGCCATGGCGAGAATCACCCAGCCAAGGACGACGCTGTTGGTCACAAAGGAGTAGAAGCCCCCCTTGAAGCCGCGGAGAAAAGCCCCCTCGCCGGAGCCATAACGGAGTTCACAGAACTCCACATCGGTTACAACCCGTGCGCGGCGCCAGAGGGCGGCGAGGAAGAAGGTCGTGAGGGCGTGGCTGATGGCGAAATTGAACCAGATCCAGTTGGCGGTCACGCCACCGGACCGGACATAGGCTGTCACGACGAGGGGGGTATCGGCGGCGAAGGTTGTCGCCACCATCGAGGTCCCGGCAATCCACCAGGGAAGCTGCCGGCCTGAGAGAAAGAACTCCTCGGTGTTTCTCGAGGCCCTGCGTGAGTAGAAGATCCCAATGCCCAAAACGAGGATGGCGTAGAGGGCCAGGATGAGCCAATCCAGGGTAACAAGATTCATGATGGCATTAAATAACGGCGGGAGGATCTGATAAAGGGAAACCTCTTGCCGGATACAGAGGAGCGCGCTTCATGGATCCCTCCTGTCGCTAGAAGATTGTCCGAATCAGCATCTCCACCACAAAGAAGAATCCCGCTGTTATTCCCAGCAAGAAGCCCAGCCAGACAAAATAGGCCAGTATGGCCAGAAAGTTCTTCTTCCAATCGGGCCAAGGATTGAAATCCTTGTCCGGCAGGTTTTCCGCACCATAGGTGCGGCCGAGGATGAAACGAAGGGAGCGGCTGTCTTTCCAATAGGCGAGATGGGCCAAACCCGGTATCCAACATGACCGAATATGGAAGTTCGCCGGTGGGTCGTTATGGCTGATCAGGTCCGAAGAGAGAACGCCGGATACGGGATCCAGCACATGGTAGAAATTGATCCACCATTCATCATCCGATCCGTTTCGTTGCTCCTTCGGCCAGGGACGCAGGGTCTTTCGGCCGAATAGAAAGGCGATCTTATCAAGCGGGCTCCCAAGGGTGACGAACCGGCGCAGCGAGTCATGCAAGCGATCCACGCCGCGGATCTGCTCGTCATCTCCATTTACTTTGATGTTCTTCGCGTGCAGAAAAAGATCCGACAGAACATTGTAGCTGATCACCGTTCCCAAGCTGTGGGCGACCCAGATGATCCGGTTGAAGTCCACCAGCTTCCCGGAACGGGAAATGCGTTCCGGCCACGGGAGTTCACGAAATTCCCAGTCGAGATTGAGCATTTTTAGAAACTCAGAACCGACCCTGCGATCGATCCGTTGTACAATCGCTTTTTCAATTTCTCCCTGGGGATCGCAGTAGAGCCGGACATCGGCCAAGAATCCCTTGATAATCGCCGGCCGGCGCAGCCAGGCGAAGAACAGGGTCACGGTGGCGACAATCTGCAGCGGGATGTAGAGCAGATAGGCCGCTCCAACCTTCGGTATATTGCGAGGATGCAGAAGTGAGAATTGCCGGCGCAGAAACCAGATCAAAGTTCGCGAGGAAGAGACGGGGCGTTTGCCCCAGAGTTGTTCGAAAAAATCGCGCTCTTTATCGCTCATATCCCGGCATTCCGTAGGGAATGTCGCTTTGAGGTCGGCATAATCAGCCCAGTAGCCCTCATAGATATAGGGTGAGGGAAGTTTTTTTATCTGATTGAGGTCATAGGGAAGAGCCGCGGTCCTTAATGTTGCATCCTTCCTTGCGCTTTCACCCTTCGCGGCCTTTGCGTTCTCACCCTCCTGCCACTTGTATATTTCTTCAAGGGCGTCTTCAAAGCCCGCGCGGAGGCCGGCGGCGGTTTCAGCCCAGTGTTGCTGTCCGATTCCATGAACTGTAAAGATAGCGCAGCGGTGTGCGGGATGGAGTTCCTGCATCCCATCTTTCTCCCACATCCTCGGCGCACGGCTGCTATCCCAGATGATCGGCTCTTCGAAGGCGCGCGGGCGGCGGGTTTCAAAATCTGGTGATTTCACGATAGCAACCCTCCCTGGTGGATTTCGTGCGAGTTTCAATCTGTCTCAATCGAATTTCAAGAGTTTTAGAGGCCGCGGATCGGGTCAGCGGATATACCCCAGAGACCTCAATTGCTCGCGGGTTTGGGGATCGAGCTGCAGCTCTTCTTCATGGATCTCCTCACGCTTTGCGGATTCGGCCTTTTGGAGGATATTGGCGAGGAGCCGGACGGAGCCGGGTTGCGATCCGGCGAGATTGTTCTTCTGCCCGGGGTCGCTTTCGAGATTGTGCAACAGGATGGTTCCGTCGCTACCCGCGGTCAGCCGCAGATTTCCAACACGGACCGTTCTCCAGGCGGGCGTGAACCGCCGCATATCAAGCGAGGGGTTTAGATCCTGCAACATTTTTAAAAGAACACGGCTGGGATCGGAATAGTCGGCGAAGAGGGGGCGTTCTTCTGTTCGGGAGGCATGATCTTTCAGCAAAGACAATCCCTGGGATGGGAGCGACGCGTAGGAGATACCGGCGAGATCCAAGATCGTCGGATAGAGATCGGTGAGCATGACCGGCTCAAGCCGAATCCCATGCGGCAGGGTCGATTCCGGGGCATGAATGACAAGGGGAACGGCCAGCAGCGTTTCATGGATTGAAAATTGGTGCTCCACCAATCGATGCTCACCGAGATTTTCGCCATGGTCCGAGGTGATGATGAGAACGGTCTCTTCATACAAGTTCATCTGCTTGAGGATATTGATCAATTCGCCCAACAACCAATCGGCATAGTTGACATCGCCGGCATAAAGGTCCCAAATGGCCTGCCAGTCAACCGTATCATCAGGATGCAGCTCGGCGTTGTACTCATGGGCCCAGGCGATGGGTACACCCGCATCCTCGGGAAGATGCGGCAGATATCTCTTGCGATAATCAGCCGGCGGATCGTAGGGCATATGCGCTTCGAGAATGTTAACAAAAACAAAGAACGGCTCACTCTTATTTCGATTGTGCAGCCAATGGGCCGCATTGCGGATGATTTGGCGTCCGCCCTGATCCCCTTCGTCGCCGGTTAACTTCGTCAATCCTCCGATGGGGGTTTCCTGCCGTAACTCGAATCCCCGAAGCAGGCCCGTCGTGCGGTCGGTAAGCCAGGGGTTGCTGAAGAAGGCGGCGGTCGCATATCCGGCATCCGCCAATAACTCGGCCGATGTCGGGCCGACCTTGCCGAGCTGGGGATGCTTGGCGATACAACCGTGTGTCAGAGGGAGGAGCCCGGTAAAGATGGAGGCATGGGAGGGAACGGTCCAAGGGGCCGTGGCCCATGCATGGGGATAGGCCGTGCCCTCAGCCGCCAGGCGATCGAGATGGGGGGTGAGGTTTTGCCAGCGGCTATTCTCAGAACCAAGACCGGTGGCGTCCCGCCGGACGGTATCGAGGACAAAGAGGATAATATTCGGTCTTGAGGATTTTTGGCCGCAGCCCAGCAATGTCGAAGAGAGGATGCAGCACACACAGGCCAGCAAGAGGTATTGCAGTGTACGATGGCGGCGAAGATTAAACTGTGGGTGACGAAACGAATGTGTAAGGGAATATCTCATCGGATCGAATTCTCCTGCGGACCGGCCCTTAATCCATTTAAGCATAACTCTCAGACTGGAATTTTGCGAGGCCAACCTCAAATAGGGTATTTTCATGGCCGCGCCTGCGAATCTTGATCCTACCTCTCTTGAATCTATCGGGTCGATCTGATAGCGTCCGCCGATCCCCAGGCGAATCCATCGCTGGGGACTCAACAATCTTTTTTGAGTCCTGATCGCGGTTTTTAGAGCAGCAAGGAATCCCGAATGCCCTTTATAGACACCCTACCGGTGTGGGTCTTGGCCCTCAGCATTTTTTGCCTGCGGATCACTGATGTCTCCATCGGAACACTCCGAACGATCTTTGTTGTACAAGGACGGATACGCTTTTCGGTTCTTCTTGGATTCTTCGAAGTTCTTATCTGGATCACGGCGATATCGCAGGTTTTTTCCCATGTCAGGCAGCAACCCTATCTGCTCTTGGCCTATGCGGGGGGATTCGCCGTGGGAAACGCCGTTGGGATCTTCATTGAAAGGAAGATGGCCTTGGGCACCTGCGAATTGCGAATTATTTCTGTGAATCGGGGGGGGGAGATCGCCGAAAAGCTCAGATCTATTGGACATACCCTGACCACATTCAATGGCGAAGGGCGGGACGGCCCCAGGGTGTTGCTTAATATCATCTGCTCCCGCCGGGAGGTCGGCTCCATCCTTAGGGCTGCCAGGGAGATAGATATGGAGATGAATTATATCGTGGAACGGGTTAGCGACAGCAGCAGCGTTCTGCCGATACCTCATATGACTGGCTGGCGTGCCGTTTTTAAGAAGAAATAACGCGCGATAAAATTTATTTTTATATCTTTTTCCTCTCCGCTCTGTCATCTGATCCCAAAAATTTCCGCAATCCCTTGTTAGATAATCGAATAGGAGATCTTGGGTCTGCATTGCCCCCCCGGCCGCGGTGAAAAAAAATACTTGACCATTTGGGCGAAACTGACGATAGTGTCAATATCGTCGCTTGAATCAGTTTGATTGACTTCAGGCAAGGAACTCTAATCGGCGACGGAATCAGATGGCAATCCAGCTGGAACCTCACGGTTCAGCTGGATTTCTGACAGGTGGGTCATTCATAGGACCAAATCACTCATTCTGGCTGTTTTGGCCTTGAAGAGGAGAAATTGGAATGAGAAAAAAGACGGCATTGAATCAAGCGCTACGATCCAGAACTCGTCGTATCGTTCATTCTGCCCTCGATCCAATAAGTGCGAACACCACTCCTGAAGAGGGGCCTTCCCCTAGCTGGGGATTGGCCACGAGCATAGATATCTATAATTGCGATCCTTCGACAATCCGCAATGCAGAAGAAATCCGCCGATTCGTCGTGGAGCTGTGCGAACTGATCGAGATGCGCCGGTTTGGCGAGACTCTGGTCGTTCATTTCGGCGAAGACGAAAGAGTCGCTGGATATTCAATGGTGCAGTTGATAGAAACGTCCTTAATTTCGGCCCACTTTGCGAATCAAACGAATGCCGTTTATTTAGATGTCTTTAGCTGCAAACTCTATGACCCGGACATTGTTGCAGAATTCGCCACGAATTTCTTCAAGGGCGAGCGATGCATCACTCATTCAACGGAGAGGCTTTAGGCCGTGCCATCAATCCACAAAACAACGGATATTGGGGAGTGCCGCCGGTTGTGGGATGCATTGATTCCCCGGGAGTCAATATGGGATCTATGGGAAGTGAGACATTGTTTTCATTCTCACTTTCAGAGGCCTCTCCACTTTTTCGCTGAAAAAAAGGGAAAACGGGTCGTCTCTCTTCTTCCACTCTGCTGGGTGGAGGAAAACCAATCCTATGCCTATTTCCCGGGGGAGGCATGGGAAGGGAGAACCTGGCTCGAGGGAAACCGATTACCTCGAATGCATCCCTTTCTTCCAGAAATCTCACAGGCCTCCTTCGGCGCCTGTGATATCCGCTACCTGGTTCCCGGTGGCATGGGATTCGATGAGCCCATGGAGATTGATGACCATGGGTACCATTTCGTCCCTGAAAAGTATGGATATAACCTGGATAACTATCTCCAGGAGTTCTCCCACAAATCGATGAAGCGTCTCGCGAAAGAGCTGGCGAATTTTGATGAGCGTGGGTTCAGTTTGCGGGTGAACCACCTGGCTGATTTTGATCATCTGATTGGGATGAATATCTCAAGATATGGGTCCTCATCCTATTTTTATGATGTTAGATTTTCAAACAGCTTCGCCGATCTGTTGGATCTGTTGAATCGGAACGGCTGGCTTCGCCTCACAACGGTCATAATGGATAACCAGCCGGTGGCTATTGATCTCGGCTGCATTTATAATGGAACATATACATTGCTGGCCGGGGGGACGCATCAGGATTATCCGGGAATCGCAAAGGTCATCAACATGCATCATATCCGAACGGCGTGTGAAGAACGCATGCGCGATGTTGATTTTCTTTGCGGAGCATTCTCCTGGAAGACTCTTTTCCATCTTGAACCGCGTCCTCTTTATCGATTCGCAAATCAAGCTTCGATGTCATTGAAAGGATCGGCTCGTCCTGTTGAAAAGGAGTCGTGGATTGTCAGCGCATAAACGGCTCTTGGTTGTCGGTACGACGACTGACTATATAAAATATATCGAGAAGATCCGGCCGGGTGAGTGTCTTTTTTTGACGGATGTTCGGGAAAGGCAAAAGAACCGGGAGCCTTTGCCCCTCGGCGCCCAAGAGCTCGTTTGCGATCTTCTCGATGTTGAAAAAGTCATTCTGTCCCTAAACAAGTATCTCGACAATCCCAAGATGATTTTGTCAGGGGTTGTTTGTTTCGATTGCGAGTCCATGCACGTCGCGGCGAGAATCGCCCAAAGCTGTGAGCTTCCATTTCCTGGAATCCAAGCTGTCGCATCTTGCCGCAGCAAGACAAAAACGAAACAGCTCTGGCGGGATGCCGGCGTGTCAGGTCCGAAGGCCGGCCTTATCCGATCGGCCATGGGGGCGGTTTCCTTTTACCGAGGTGTTGGAGGAGCGGTGGTTTTAAAGCCCCTGACCGGCAGCGGGAGCGAATTGACATTTCTGTGCCACAATGAAAAAGACTGCCGGCGCAATTTCAATTTATTAAAGGAGTCCTTAAAAAGCCATCATGATGTCAGGATGTATGCGCCTATCTTAATAGGGGGCGTATTGCACAATCCGAGAGAAATCTTCTCTGTTGAAGAATTCATACAGGGAGAGGAATACAGCTGTGATTTCATTCTGGATAATGGCGATGTCGATATTATACGTATAGCAAAAAAGATAAAGTATCCTGGAAAAGTATTCGGTATCACCCAATCCTACATTATCCCCGCTGATTTGCCGGAGGGGATATCACTAAAGACCTTTAAAAACGAGATCGCGAATGCGGCGCATGCTCTTGACTTAAACAGGACGATGGGCATGATCGATTTCTTTTTTAAAGACGGCAAGATTTGTTTTCTTGAGATGACGCCGCGTCCAGGCGGCGATTGCCTGCCGCAATTGATTTTTAGGAGCAGCGGTTTCGATATGGTCGCCGCCGCTCTTGATTTTTCACGCGGGCGCAGGCCCGCGATCCCTCCACTCAGTGAGTGGAAGAGGATGGTGGCCGTTCGAATTTTCTCTTCAACTCCGGGCTGTCTGCGCCGTTTAGATGCAAGCCGGATTCAAGCGGACCCCCGGGTTCGTGAAGTTTCGTTTCGTTTCAATCCCGGGCATCTCATTGTTCTTCCACCGGAGAACCTCGATTCATGGCTCTTGGGATATGTTATATTTGAACCTGGGAGTCAAAATATCGAAGAAGAATGCCGGGAGTTGTCATCCAAGGTTATAGTTGAGGTGGAGGCGCCCCAATGCCCGCCGATTCTGAGTTCCTAGCACAGATTGATAGAATCGCTGCTGAGAAACCGCCTCTACTTCAACAAAGGCGCTTAGAGGCGCATATTGCGCCCTTTGTCGAACTCAATGAGTTATTCCTAGAAGCTGCCGGCCGGCATGGATCGCCTTTGTACATTATTGATGAGGATATGCTCCTAAAGCGGGTTCATGAATTTAAAAGCGCGTTCGAGTCGTTTCTTAATGATGTCAAGATATTTTATGCCCTGAAGAGCAATAATCATCCAAGTATAATGCAGTCACTGGTTCGAAATGGGCTGGGAATGGATGTATCAAGTGGTTCGGAAATGCTTCAGGCGCTGGTTTGCGGCTCAGACCGGATAATGTTCAGTGGTCCCGGAAAGACCCGGGAGGAATTAGCGCAGGCGGTATCACGATTTGAAAAAGTCACAGTCCTGTTGGATAGTTTTGGGGAACTCGATCGTCTTCAGCAGGAGGCCGCCAGGGCGGATATAAAAGTAGTCGCCGGCGTACGGATCGCCGTCGGGAGCAACGGTCCCTGGCGGAAATTCGGCATTCCCATGGAGCGATTGCCTGATTTTCTAAACAAGGCGCGAAAATTGAGCAATGTATCCATCCGCGGCCTGCAATTCCACTCCAGCTGGAATCTCATGCCGGATAACCAAGTTAAATTTCTTCAGCGTTTGGGGGCCGTGCTCCATCATCTCGACCCCGCCCTGCGCCGGGGCTTGGACTTCTTAGATATTGGCGGGGGGTTCTGGCCGGCGAAAGGGGACTGGAATCAAAGCCGGGGTACGTCCGCCGGAGAATTATCGCATCACCTTCGACTGGAAACGGAATCTCCGAAGGTTCACTATAATTACCCCGCCGCACCGATCGGCCATTTCGCGGAGGAGATCGCATCGGTGCTGGAACGCGAAATATTTCCGCTGATTCAATGCAGCATTCACCTCGAACCCGGGCGGTGGCTGTGCCAGGACGCCATGCACATTCTCATGAGAGTCGTGGATGTAAAAACTCCGGATCTCATCATCACCGATTGTGGTACAAATGCCATAGGCCGTGAGCGATGTGACTTCGACTATGCTCCCATTATAAACATGTCCCGACCGAGTTTAAATGAACAGATCTGCTGGATTATGGGGTCATTATGCAGCCCCCATGACATTTGGGGAGAGACCTATTTCGGCGATGGTATCCAAGAAGGAGATTTGTTATTAATACCGGCGCATGGCGCCTATACTTACAGTCTGCGCCAGAATTTTATTAAACCACTTCCGCGATCGGTGATTTTCCGAAAAGGGCGGATTGAGGGGGCTGATGCCGTAAAACCCCGAGAAGAAGAACGGTAATGATTGCGCTCAAGAAATCCCGCCAACAAAGGCGGACACAGGTAACTCGCAAGAAGCTTATGGAAGCGGCCCGGCAGGTTTTTGCCGAAAAAGGCCTGGATCTCACTAATGTCGGAGATATTACGGAGCGGGCTGATGTGGGCAAGGGGACCTTCTATTATCATTTCCAAACAAAAGAGAAGTTGATCCGTGAACTCATCCGGATCCTGCTGGCCCAGCTGAGCAGCGACTTGCGGCGGGAGTGTGAAGATATTACGGATCTTGGACTCCTTCTGAATCGTCTCATCAGCGTTCATATTGCTTTTTTCAGCAACCGCTGGGAAGACTTTGTCCTATTTTATCAGGGTCGAGCCGATCTCACATTAGAACAAGGATATGCGGGTATTGAGACGACATTTATCGAGTATTTGAAAACCATCGAAAATCTCATTGCGGAGGTCATCCATCAGCCTTTATCCGATGCCGCGCTGAGGCGGATCGCCTGCGCCGTGGCCGGGTTTGTATCGGGTTACTACTCATTTGCCGTCATTGCCGCCCCTGAAGACGAGGTGGGAAACGCATTGGTGCCGATGCAACAAGCCCTTGTCACCGGTTTGGTTCGGTTCATTGCGACGGCGACACAGCAAGAAATCTCAAGCGGTGGGAATGGGTGATGAGTTTCGCCCTCGGATGCGACTGAGCCGGCTCCCGGGGGAATCGGGCTTGAGTCGTTCCGAGACCGGTTTTTATTGATTCCTGCGCCTATGCTGACGATAATTTTGATATTGCTGAGCGGTGACAATGCCGGGTCCGGCTTCAAGGAATTTCAAACAGTTTGAAATTATATCTGGGGTGACACCGATGAATACTCAATTTCAGTATCAGATCTCAGAATATGATTGCGTTCCGATAACTTTCATCAATGCCATAGTGCAGCTATTCGATCGAAAGGAAGTCCCACCCATCGTCCTCCAACATATCTATCTGTACAGCCTTGATACCGTAACCAGAGGAAATCGCTTGGGAAGAGCGGGAACCAGCAAGTTTGCCGTGCAACTCCTCGGGAATTGGCTTGCATCCTATAGAACGAAAAATTTCTCCGTGGCGACCAAATTTCTCCGACAGGATACGATCCACATGAAGCCCAAGAGCCGGATCATCAGGGCGTTGCAAACGGATGGGGTTGCCTTGTGTAATATCCATTTGGGACGTGGTGAATGGCATTTCATTCTGGCGTTGGAAATCAAAGGAAACCGAG
The DNA here is from genome assembly GCA_018831195.1 of Candidatus Eisenbacteria bacterium. Taxonomy (NCBI): domain Bacteria; phylum Candidatus Eiseniibacteriota; species Candidatus Eiseniibacteriota bacterium. Next base: position 74,184 of record JAHJDP010000099.1, read on the forward strand.
TCCTCTTCTTTGATCCCTATTATCGAACCTCCGTTCGGGGGCTTCGTGGAGTGGTCGAGGTACTGGCCGAAAACGGGAAGCCTAGATCTCCCAATTTGGCCATTGATATCGATTGGTTTGATCGAACGGATGAGAGATCCCGCTTCTGCATGGGACCGGTTGATATGCGGGAATGCCTCCTGATGTGGAAGAATCGGTAGGGCCGTTCAACAAGAAAGATCTTTCCAGCGAATTGTTGGCGCATGCGTTTCCGGGGTCATCATTCGGGCAATGCCCGGATAGTTCCTTTTCGGTGGGGGCGGAGCTCTGTTATGAGAACACCCACCAATACAATAAGCCCTCCAATAACAAAGGGAATACCGAGGGGTTCGCCGAGAATGAAATAGGCGGCTGACGCCGCGATGATCGGTTGTACATTATGATAGGCCGCGACACGCGAGGCTTCCGTTTGCTTGAGAACCCAATACCATAGAAGATATGAAATCACGGATGTCCCCAGAGCGACCCAAAGCAGGGCGATCCAGGCTTTCATCGGAACGGGCGTGTAATCGAAGGTGATGGCTCGATAGAGGCCAAAGGGCAAATAGCTGATCGCTCCAAATGTCAGGGCATAGGCCGTGACCCGTATGGCTCCATATTTCATGACCAGAGGCTTACCGAGAACAGAGTAGGCGGCCCATGCGAGGACCGATTCGAAAATAATCAAATCCCCCAGCAGGTGCTCCGGTCCAAATCCAACCGCGCCCCGCAAAATAATAATGACAACACCGCAAATGGCGATTCCGATACCCAGGCTTCTCCGCCAAGTCAGCTTTTCCTTGAGGTAGATTCTGGCCAGGACGCAGATCCAAATTGGGGTTGTGGCGAAGAGGAGGGCTCCGTCACCGGCTGTTGTCATCGATTGGCCGACAAGATAGGTTGTCTGGTTTAAGAGGATGATCAATATTCCCAATCCGGCGATCCGCCATAGATCTGTTCTTGTAACGGGAATGTCAAAACGCCGGAATTGTACAATAGTCAAGAGAATGACCGAGGCGATCATAAACCGGTAGAAAGCGAAAGTAAAAGGTTCGATCGCCGCCAAGCCGATCTTGGCGGCGGGAAAGGTGAGGGCGCCGAAGGTCTGCTGGATCAGGAGAACGCCGATGATCCATCCCATACGGATATTGCTCTTTGTCATCAGCTTGCGGGTGATCAGGTTTTAGGCCGTTCTTCCCGCTGTCCCCCCGCTTTCTTCCTCCGCTCATCGACAGCGCGTTGAAGCAGAAATTCGATCTGTCCATTAACGCTGCGAAATTCCTGCGCCGCCCACCGGTTCAGCTCTTCCCACAGGGCAGGGCTCATCCGTAGTAGGATTTTTTTCCGCTGAGCCATGATCCTGCGGCTACTGGTAAAGCGTACCCGTGTTCACGACCGGAGTGGCGGATGACTCACTGCAGAGTACAACAAGCAGGTTGCTGACCATAGCCGCTTTCCTCTCTTCATCCATCTCCACTACCTTCTTTTCCGATAGTTTCTCGAGGGCAAGCTCGACCATACTCACAGCGCCCTCGACAATCTGGGTCCGCGCGGCAACCACCGCGACAGCCTGCTGACGGCGCAGCATCGCTTCAGCGATTTCCGGAGCATAAGCGAGGTGGCTGAGCCGGGCCTCGATGACATTGATACCGGCCCGTTCGAAGCGCTCGCTCAATTCCTGCTCGAGGACATCATTGACCTGCTCTTTGCCCGCCCGGAGCGTCAGCGTTTCCTCGTCATCATCTCCGAAGGTGTCGTAGGGATAGGAGCCGGCGAGGTGCCGGATAGCGGCCTCGCTCTGTACAACGACATAGTGTTCAAAATCATCGACCTCAAAAGAGGCTTGGAAGGTGTCTTCGACCTGCCAGACGACGACCGCGGCGATTTCGATCGGGTTTCCGGCCTTATCATTGACCTTGATATGCTCGCTGTTCAGGTTTCTTGCCCTCAGGGTAATCCTCTTTTTTGTCAGAAAGGGATTGGCCCAGAAGAAGCCGTTCTTCTTCACCGTTCCCTTATAGGTTCCAAAGAGAACCAGCACCCTGGAATCATTGGGATTGATGACAAAGAGGCCGGTCATGGTCAGGAGGCCGACGATGAAGCATCCGACGACCCCGATGATCAGAAAGCCGTTTTCCGTCCGAATCCCCTGAATCAGACAGAAGACGCCGGCAGCAAGAAGAAGAATCGCCAGGAACAGCATTGCGTACCCGGATTGCGGGGAGTGAGTTTTTTCAGATGCCATGATGGATCTCCTTTTTTTGAGTGACATCAATATGATATCATATTGATAGCTCCTGTCAAGGGAGATCGAGCGATCCGCGGCGTGTTTGTATCTAAACCCATTCTCCTTCCCGGACTTGATCCTTCTTGAGCTTGTTTCGCAATTGAATAATCCGGTCTGGGGTGACCGATTCGTTTTCCGGCAAGGGATTATCGCCCTTGGAACGGCCCATCTCCATCACACTTTTAAGCTTCTTCAGAATCTCCGCGCCTTCCATCGCCGTCGCGGCATCATCGTAGTAGCTGAACCAGGGATATCCGGCATCGGTATACTCACGCGCTGTGAGCGGTGTTGATGGCGGTTGTTCGCCTGTTATGGCCCGCCAAACCAAGGAATTGGAGATGTGGACAAAACACCGGCTGGCCTGAGCTGTATCCCAATCCTCAAAATCGAAGGGGTCATCATAAATCTCTTGTTCCATCCGGCCGCCGGGCGCAAGACCCATGTTGGGTAACGGCGCTGAGAGACATTCGCACAAGGGTTCGGCCATGGAGGCCCGCATCATCTTCGCAAGACGGATCTTCGGGAATCGTTTCTCGAATACCTCGCGCTTCATCGGATAAACAATGATCTGGAGTCCGCCGTATTCACCCTTTCCGGTGATTTGTTCTTCGGCGCTGAAACCCGATCCAAGGGGCATGGCCACAAACTGACGGATGATCCCCTTTTCGATGCAATACCCGTCAAGCCAGGGTTGCGGAGGAGCGACCATATAATCCTGCGGTTTCTTATGGATCGCGTTTGTCCATTCTTTGCCCGTTACGGCGTCGATTTTTCCCGCCGCCACTTTTATGGCGAAGGGATAGGCGGCGCCATGATCTTCCACATACTCCGAACCAAAACTCAGCCACATCGCTTCCGATTGGTACATGGGAAGAATGACTCCCCCGAATTTGATCCACTGAGCGGGCACATTCTTGGCATAGTCATCGACATGCCGAAGGGGGAAGGAACCCAGCCCCGGCGGGAGGGAATAGGCGCTGCCGTCATCCGGTATCCGCAGGGTTCTCTGAAAGTTAAAGTGTAGACTTGCTTGTGGGTGTACTTTCGGAAAGGTGAAGTTTAAGGCATCATTTTTAAGTTCGATCATCACTCTGTCTCCTTATGTGGACGGCTACCATTCACCGTCCCGCACTTCGCGCGCCAATCGAATCACGGATTGATCGGGCAACCTCTTCAACTCGCGAATCAATTCGCCAAAAAGAACCGGCCGTTTCCTGATGATCTCCTGTAGATCACGCGAAACCTTTCCGGCCAGGGCCAGGAGAACGTCCGGATCCTCCTTGAGGTCGCGAGCCAGCGCGCGAATCTTGAGTTCGGAGGGGGGGGGCTGCTCACTGCGCTCGATCTTGCTCAGGTAGGAGGGCTCCAGACCGACTCGGACGGCGACCTGCCGGACCGAGTAAGATCGATCACTCTCCTTGAGCCGTTCCCGGACTGCTCTGATGTAGGGGCCGAATTGATCCATCTCACCACCTCGCTTCTTGGTCTCATTTCTTTGTTATGTATAGTATGTAGTACTTACTACACACATTCAATAAAAAATTCCGTTTTCGATGATAATTTTCTAACTGTAATGTTTGCAATTAGTTAGAAATCAGACCCCGATGCGATCCCGGTCGATCCGCCCCGATGCCCCCGGTCCCACAACGGCCCGGACCCCGCGGTCTCCTCGGTTCCACGACAGATTCCAGGCGTTGACTCCGTCCGGCGGCTTTGTGTAATATGCCACAGGTGACATAAATTAAGCAGAATCAACTCAACAAAAAGATTGCCGAACCGGAGATAGGGAATGCCGCGCCCGAACCACCTCCGCCCTCAAATGAGGATCTTCCTTCTCCTGCTGTTTTTTTCGGGTTGTGGGAAGGATTCGTATCTGTCGGAGTCGGCGGGTCCCACCGCTTCGATCGAATTTGGAGAGGGCATTGAAGTTGTTACACCGCATGAAACGGTTCTCCGAATCTTCGATGATTTCACTCCGACGACGCATCAAAATCGCCCCGCCCTTCCGTTGCGGGAGCTTGTCGGCGAAGATGCCGTCGTCAAACCCGACCTTTATGGCTACCGCTTCATTGGGACGGATGGTTTTTATCCCAACATGCCAGGCAAGGGATACGGCGACAATACGTGGGCTCAACTCCAGTACGGTTATCTCGATCTTGCCGACATTCGCGTTGATTTTGATACCGAGCGGGATCCGGAGCTTCGCAACGGCCACAATGTTAAATGGCTTATCCAGGTTCAGCTGCTCCGTTCGATTGATGTTCAGTGGAGCGGCGGCCGAAAGCTGGCAACGCTTCGCGAACTCGATGCTGAGATCATTCCTGACGCTTATCAACAGGCCGGGGAGGAAGGCCTGACACTGGCTAATGTTGTGATCTCCGCCGCCCCGGCTGATATTGTTTATGAGAGTTTTCTTTACCGTGTTCTATCACGGGAGAATGAATCGCTTCCCCGGCTGCTCACCTGGGAGGAAATGAGCGCGACCTACTATGTCTTGGAATCCGATAGTGTCGTCATGCTCGAGGCGCTCGGTCCCACCTATCAAATCAGTGAGCCGAAATCGATCCGGATGGAGGCGAAGTGATGAAAACAGGGGGTTTTCTCACGATCGTTTCTCTGGCGATTCTCCTGACGGCCAGCGCCGCAGTTTCCGGGACAACAGCGGATGAGTCTGAGAAAAAGCCCGACGAGAACGGCTTTGCCTCGAAACCGATCGTTCCCCCCTGGCGGGCCCGGTCCGCGGCCTGGTCGGATTCTCTCGATGCCTATCTCTATCTCGGGGAGATCATTGTTACCGGTGACCGCTGGCGGGAGGGGCATCATGCCCGCACCGAGGTCGTTGCATCTGAAGATATCGCCGCGCAACCAGGATACTCCGCGGGGGAGGTTTTGAAGTCGGTCCCGGGCGTCGGGGTCAGCTCGGGGCGCAAGGATGAATCGAGCATCACCATCCGCGGTTTCGATTCCCGCCGGGTGTCGATCATGGTCGACGGCCGTCCGGTGAACCTTCCCTATTACGGCACCTTCAACATTTCTTCGATGAGTCTCGACAAGCTCGAAAAAATCATGGTTGTTCGCGGACCGACAAGTGTCACCTACGGCCCCAACGTGATGGGCGGCGTCGTGAACTTTGTCACGGCCCGGGGGAAGGATCATCCGGGCACGCGTTTTCGCTTCCTGGCGGGTAATCATGATACCGGCGAAGCCCTGCTCACACATGGAAGGATCCTCGGCGATTGGGATATCTATGTCAGCTTCCGTGGTGGGGGGAGCGATGGATCGGTGATGCCCCGGAGTTTTAAGCCTATCGGTTATATGGGCATGGAGGATGGTGGTTTCCGCGATAACAGCGATTACACCGAGTACGATCTATTCGGAAAGGTCGGTTATTCGGCGGGGGCCAGGACCGACCTCGCCTTCTCCTGCGGCTATCATACGATTGAGAAGGGCGTTCCCGCCGCCGTCGACGAGGAGCGGTATTGGAGATTCACCGATTGGGTGCGCACTTTCGCCGACGTGACGATGAGGCGGCAGATTCGGCCGCATACTTATCTGGAAGCGAAGGCCTACGGGGATGTCTTTATCAATACGCTTGTCGATTATGAGGACGCTTCGTATGACCCGGCGGCTGTTTTTTACAACAGCACACACCGCAATTGGGATGTCGGCGGTATCGCCTCCCTCGAACATCAGTGGTCAACGCGCCTGCATGGAACCTACGGGTTGAATCTGCGTGAGGATCAAATCAAAAAGCGGATGAATCCCGAGGAACCGTGGCTTTACCACCATCAAGTCACCGGATCGCTCAGCGCTGAACACCATGGCAGGATCACCGACAATCTTTGGGGTTCGTGCGGCATCTCCGACAATTTCATGATTCATAATCATATGAAAGATGTCGATCAGATCCCCGGCTTCTCCGCCGGAATGACGCTTGAACTCGAATCTATCTGGAGTCTTTCCGCGTCCACTGGACAGGGATCGCGTTTTCCCACCCTGAGCCAGTTATGGGGCGACCGTTCCGGGAACAGGGATCTTCGACCTGAGATCACCCGGCGGTACGAGTTCGGCGTCAATGCCAGGCCCGCCGGCGGTTTTCAGGGGGAGTTAACATTTTTCTGGAATGATCTTCGGGATCTCATCGATCGTGACGCCGCCCGGGCCGGGAAATATTACAATATCCAAACAGCCGAAAGCCGGGGTTTTGAATTGGCCGGAAGAAAGCCGCTCTTCGAGTGGCTCGATTTTCAGGCGTCCTATACGTACACGGGCACAAAAAACCGCCATACGGGGGATCCTCTGGATCTCATCCCCGAAAATAAATTGGATGGCAGGCTTATTGGATATTCCGCCGGGCGGGATACCCGGTGGGTGCTTGTCATTACCCATGTCGGTGAGCGTTTTGACAGTGAATCGCTAACCAGTCACCAGACGCTCGGCGCTTACACGACCGGGGATTGTCTCGTCAGCACGCACCTCAGCCGGCATCTTTCTTTGACTTTGGAAATTTTAAACATCAGCGACCTCGATTACGAAGAGGAAACGATGTATCCGGCGCCGGGAAGAACGGTTCTCGCCGCCGCAACGGTCGATTTCTAAATGGGAATCGTTTGCAGCCGTATGAAACATAAAACAACCAGGAGGAATCACAACATGAGGATAACAAGCATCACTTGTCTTGCCTTGGGCTTGATGTTCCTAGCCCCCCAGGGCGCGCCGGCGCTCACCATCTACGATATTCAGTATTCGTCGCCGCCCGATTACGAATCCCCGTATGTCGATCAGTTTGTCGATGTGACCGGCGGCGTCGTCATAAAAATTTTCGTAGGCGGCCGCACAAAAATAGCGATTCAGGATCCGACGCTCGGCGATGCTTGGGCCGGTGTGCAGATTGTCTTTGATGAGCATGAAATGGCGGCGGGAATCTCCCGCGGCGATCGCATTGATCTTTACAATGTGGAGGTGTACGAATCGCGTGGAAACACGCAGCTCGGCTTCAGCGATACGAGTTCGGTGGTGATCGTCAGTTCCGGCAATCCGGTCGATCCACTCGTCGTCACACCGGCTGATATTCCCTATCCAACAGACAACGATATGAGCGAAAAGTGGGAGTTCATGCTGCTCCAGCTTGAAGATGTCTGTGTCGGCGCCATGGATCTCGGCAGCCACGCGGACAACTATGAGCTCTCCAACGCCTATGGAACCTGCTGGGCTTCGGATTATGCGAACTACGATCTCCCCCCGGGCTCGGATTACTTCGTTACGCCGAGTGAGTGCTTCATCAGCATCACCGGGTATCTCGAGCAGTATCTCAACACAGACGACGGCTGGGATTATTACCAGCTCCTACCCCGGGATATTGAGGACTATGTTCTTCCGGTCACGCCGACGCGTGAAACGACGTGGGGTGCCGTCAAGAGCGTGTACAAGTAATGCGCCTGTTTGGCTGGGGAATGAAGCGGATGGTAGCCTTGGGCTGTGTCGCTGTATCCGTGGCCTGTCACCCCCATGGGGCGGCCGCCGACGCCCTCACAATATACGAAATTCAGCAATCCTCGGCAGAGACGGACTGGAGGTCCGCCTATGAGGGACAGAGGGTATCCCTCACGGGGGGTATTGTTACACACACTATTGGTTTTCGTATAACACTCCAGGATCCCACGCTCGGTGACAGCTGGGCGGGGATTGAAATCCGCGCCTTCGAGAATGATGCACCTCTTGGAGTGGTGAGGGTGGGGGACCGTGTCGATTTCCACGATATCCTCGTGGAAGAATTCCGTGGGGGGACCATTCCCCAGTTCAAATCCTACAGTACTTTTGAGGTGATCAGTTCAGGAAATGATCTGCCGGAACCCATCATTATTCCTGTAGAAGAATTGAGTTATCCTCCCCATCGTGAACAGTGTGAGAAATACGAGGGAATGCTCGTTGCGGTGGAGAATGTCCGTGTCGGGCAAATGGATTGGGGGAAGGCGGAAGACAATTATGAGTTGATCAATGATACGCACACGATGTGGGCGTCGGATTACTGCAACTTGGATCTGGCCGTGCCGCCCTTTCCCACTTACGCCGTGCGCCGCGGTGAGCGGTATGCCAGGATCGCCGGGATCTTCCAAGAGTACCTGTATCCGCTGGAAGGCTGGGATTATTACCAGCTCCTGCCCCGGGGGGAGGCCGATTATGTCATCTCGGATATCTATACCATTCGCGATATCCAGGAATCGACATCCGAGGACGGCTGGGGCTCTCTCCTGGCCGGAACCCGGGTCGCTCTTCAAGCGCTGGTTTCAGCCGAACGATCCTCCCGGGCGCTGCTGGCGCTTCATGATCCATTGCTGGGGCTCGAATGGGCCGGAATCAGTCTGAGGGATCCCCACGGGGCTTTATCCGCCCTCGCAATAGGCGATGATGTGCAGTTTCAAAATCTCCTCGTCACCGAAGAAGAGGGCCTGACAGTTCTTCTCTATGATGAAGAGAGCGCACACGATGTCGCCGGCACGGGGCGGCCCATCATCGCCGCTGCCATTCCGGCTGATCGCATCAGCTTGAGCGCACCGCCGGATCTTGCGGAGCGGTTTGAAGGGATGCTAGTCAAGATCCTCGGCGCAAACGTGATCCGCCGGGCCGTTCCCGAGGGAAATGATCTCTATTATCTCTCGTCGAATACTGATCTGGTTCTCTGCACCGATAGGGATTGCCCGGCTGTTCCTCCGGATAGCACATTTTTTGTTCGAGCAGGTGATTGCTTGGGATTTATCCAGGGCATTGTCATTGAAGAATCCATCCCAGGCGGCCGGGCCTATATCCTTCAACCCCGCACAACATCAGATTATTACTTCACGGCCGGCTCTCAATCCCTCACAACCTGGGGACGGCTGAAGCAGGCTCATCATGGGGAGCGACAAAGATGAGGTTTTATGTGAAAGAGATGACGGCGTTGACAGCGATCTTCGTTATGGCTTGGCTTTTCACCGGATCCGCATATGCTGATCGAGAGACATACAATATCTACGAGCTTCAAATTTCCGATGCGGGGAATGATTGGAATTCATATCATTATGCAGAAATCGTCCGATGTGTGGGCGGTATCGTCACTCACAAGTTTAAACAGCGTTTTACGCTGCAAGACCCCAGCCTTGGAACGGAATGGGCCGCGATTGAGGTGCGGGGCTATCCTGTTTATCCGACCGGTATTGAAGTCGGTGATCAAGTCGACTTCGATAATGTTTATGTCGACGAATATGCCGGCGTCACGGTTCTCCAATATTACGCTGCCAGCAGTCATGTCATCAATTCCAGCGGCCATGTAATTCCCGATCCTGTGCCCGTTGCTCTGCGCAATATTCGCTATCCGGCCCATCCGGAGGATTGCGAACGGTACGCCAGCATGCTGATCTCCGTGACGGAGGAAATGATGATCGGCGCGATGGATCTCGGCAAGGCGGATGATAACTATGAGCTGATCGGCGCAGCCGATACGGCTTGGGCTTCGGATTACGCCAATACCGATATTGATACGACCTATATTGTTGAGAGTGGTGAGTGCTACGGGCGGTATATTGGAGTCCTGCAGCGATACTATACTGAGGGTGAGTGGGATTATTATCAGTTATTGCCCAGGGGCAACGACGATTACACACCCTGTGGGACGGATGTGGGGGACGGGATCGATGATATCTGCAATACCGCCGGGACCCTCTTCCCGTCACCGAATCCATTTCAGGTAAGGACGCGCATTCCCTTCATGCTCGCCGCCTCATCCGCTGTTCGGTGTGACATTTTCGATCTGTCAGGCCGCCGTGTCGCGACGCTCATCGACGGAGGCATGCAGCCGGGATACCACGAGGTTTCCTGGAACGGATGCGGCCGAAGCGGCCGGAAGCTGCCCACGGGCGCTTATCTCGTGCGGATCCGGACCAGGGATAATGATTTCTCGGGGAAAATATCCCTGGCCCATTAAGGAGACAAAGGGGCGCTTGAAACCGCCGTCTCCGCACCGCCGTCTCCGCAGCGATCGGCCGGCCCGCCCTTCAGGGGCGATCGTTTTCGCCGCTCATTCCATCTCAGCGGATCAAAACAATACGAATTTTCCCTTCACTTCCCGACGCGGTATGAAGTTTAACAAAATAGATTCCGCCGGCAGCCGGTTGACCGCCGGCCGCCCGGCCGTCCCAAGTCAATGTATTCCATCCCGGGCCGGCCGATGTGGTGGAGAGAGATCGGATCGTCCGGCCGGTGAGATCATGAATTGTAAGTGTAACATTATCGCCATCGCCGGAACGGAACCGAAGCGTCGCCGTATCGATAAACGGATTGGGCCATGCCTGCAGGAGCGCGCGGGCTGAAATCAAATCCGTCTCTGAAACACTTGATGTGCTTGTGGGGATTTTGAAACCATGCTGGCTCGTGTTCCAGTTGTCGTGGAAGAGACCGCCCCATTCGATCGCGTCATTCGGTGCGATACCGGAAAAGTCCCACAGGGCGACATCGCCTGTCGTCATTGTCATCGCCATTTCCAGATCTCCGTCGAGATCGACATCGGCGATTTCAGGGCTGTTCGGTCCGCTCCCACCCGGCTTGGGTATGGGGAAATCGGCGGCAATGGTTCCGTCGACATTATGGCCGAAAATCGAACCAGGGCTCCAATTGTCGCCGATCGCGATTTCGTATCCCGGGATTCCATCGAGATTGGCGATGATCGCTGAACCTTCCATATTCGGATCGGCGGTCACCGGCCATCCCGGAAGCAGGGCGCCGGTGTGATCCCAAGCGTAGAAGGCGTTACCGTCTATCTTGCCGGCGTTCCAAAGCTCGAGATCACCGTCACCGTCGATGTCGGCGAGCACGGGGCAGGAATAGGTCTGAGCGCTCGGATAGGTGACCGGGAAATTGGGCAGCAGGGTGCCGTCGCCCCGGTAGGCGAAGATACTGGTCGAAACACCAAAATTATAACCAACCACCAGCGCCTCTCTGGAGCCATCGCCGTCAAAGTCGCCGATCGAGGGAGCGGCATACGAGCTGGAGAGGCCGTAGGTGACAGGCCATCCGGCTGTGCCCGATCCGTTGCTTCCTTGGAGGGCATAGAGCAGTCCCGCGGTGGTGGTGACGAGGATTTCCGGCAACTCATCCCCGGTCAGATCACCGGCGGAAAGGGTCCCGGAAATAGTGCCGGTCACGGGCGCCTGCCAGAGAATCGTTCCATCAGCTTCCCACGCTTTGACGGTCGATCCCCCCCCGACCAAGATCTCGGGGCGTCCATCGTCGTCGATGTCATAAATCAAGGGAGAGAGAAATCCAAAAGTCAGGCCGGAGGGCTGAGGCCATCCGGTCATCGACGTGCCGTCATGGTGGCGGACATGCAGCTGCCCGGAGCAGACCGCGATGATAATTTCCAGATCGCCATCGCCGTCAAGATCGGCCACGGCGGCCTTTGATTGGATCCGCCCGCCGAGATTCACCGGCCAGCCGGAAAGCAGGACGCCGTTATGATGCCACACGCGGAACTGATTATCGGTGGATCCGGCCAGAACTTCCTTATAGCCGTCGTTATCAAGGTCTGCGAGAACCACACCGACAGGGGAATAAATGGGATTAACCGCCATTGTCTGAGGCCAGCCCGGCATCATCGGTGGAGCGGGCCGGTTGTTCCCGGCGGCCTGGTTATCAGATCCATCCCCATCCGCCGGATCTGACGCCTCCACATTGATGATGGTCATGCCCGGATCGGCGGCGTCGACCGGCGCCGTCTGAGTCGCCGGCAGGGCCTGAGAACTCATGACAACAAGGATGAAAAGACAAACCGGTACAAGAATGTTAAAGGATTGATGGTGGCTGCGATTCTGTGACATGATGCCTCCCGATTCATGGAGATGCAGATTATGGAAACAGAGTTTCTCATAACGCAGACGAATTCACCGCACGAAGACTGCGTATAATACAACACGTTTCCAGCCTGATTTTCAAGACCCATTCGCCGGCGATCGGCCCGGCCGGAGCTTCAGAATCTGATCCTGGACTGTTTACACCCTGTGTGGTAGTCTTGTTGTGGTGCAGAACAGCGATCTCATAAGCGGGTGAACGCCGCCCAGGGGGAGGAGAGATGCGTCGCATTGCATTGTTTGTCGCTGCGTTTCTGTTGGCGCCGGCATTGGCCGCAGGCGCGGCGGATAGAGAAGTGTTTCTTGTCAAGCCGGATGGAACCGGTGATTTTCCTACAATTCAGGCGGCGATCAGCGCCTTGGATGATGGGGCGATTATCGAATTGGCGGATGGAACATTCCGCGGTGAGGGGAATCGGGATCTCTATCCCGAATGCCGGGATCTATCGATCCGGTCGCAGAGTATGAATCCGCAGTTGTGTATTATTGATTGTGAAGGATCTCAGGAAGATCCGCACTGGGCTTTCGCGTTCAGCTGCGGCGGGGGGCTTCCACGCTGGCCGTTTACGCTCGAGGGGATCACGTTTCGGGGCGGATATGGGTATGCCGGCGGCGCCCTCCTATCCTACGACGGGTATTGCTATGAATGCGTGAATTGCATTTTCACCGAAAATACCGCGGAGCAAATGGGGGGGGCGGTTTATGTCGGTTGGGGAAGCCCGAACTTCACCGACTGCCTCTTTTATAATAATTATTCCGGTGACAAAGGCGGAGCCTTGTATTTTGTGGAATACTGCAATTCCATTATTAAGGGTTGTACAATTGTCGACAATCATGCGGAAGGCGGCGGGGGAGGCATCTTCGCCTATTTTAATTCGCAGATCTATCTCGAAAATACGATTATCGCCGATAGTTTTTCCGGGGAGGGTATCCTCTGCGAGTGGGACAGCGGCGCCGCGTTGCATTGCTGTGATATTTATGGAAACGCCGGCGGGGATTATGTGGGGTGCTTGGAAGGTCAGGAGGGAATCAACGGGAATATCCATGAGGACCCCCTCTTTTGTAACTATCTGAATCAGGATTATCGTTTGAGTGAGGAATCACCCTGTGCGCCGCTCACAGAGCCGAACACTGAATGCCCGCTCATCGGCTCCGAGCCCGTTGGCTGCGGCTCCATCGTCTTGACCTATCCCAACGGCGGGGAGCTGTTCTATGTGGGTGATCATGCGACGATCCGGTGGGATATTTATGATTCCCACGGCCTGTTTATCAAAGTCGAGTTGCTGCATAACGATGAAGTCTGCGCTGAGATTTATAATGCCGTCGGTAACGATGGTGAAATCGGCTGGGTGGTCTTCCAGTGCGGTCCATGGGAATCCGGCTATAAAATCAGGCTGACGGATCTCCTGTTCAATTATTCTGAAGAGAGCGACATGCCTTTTAACATCATGCCGGAGTTTGGGATCTCGTCTATCGAGGATATCGGCAATGATCAGGGCAGGCAGGTCAGGCTCACTTGGCGGCGATCTCCCTTTGACGGTCCCGAGCAGCCGGTGATCAATGGATACGAGATATACCGGCGGCAGGATGAATACAAGACCGCTGAGACGAATCAACGCGTGGAGGGCTGGGATTATATTGCAACCGTTCCGGCCCACGGCGATGACATCTATCAGGCGGTCGCTCCAACTCTCTGCGACTCCACGGAGCAGGGAGGGATCTGCTGGTCCGCCTTCTTCCTTCGCGCCGTAACCCCGGATCCTCGGATTTTCTTTGAGACGGCCGCCGACAGCGGCTATTCGATCGACAATCTTGCGCCTTCCGCACCGGCGAATTTCCGCTTCCTGTCCTCGAGTGTGCTGGGTTGGGATGAAGCGCCGGAAGCGGATTTTGACTACTTCACGATTTATGGTTCCGAGAGCGGCTATCTCGGCCCTGATGCCGTTGTGATCGGTTATACCACGGGAACAACGATGGATGTCTCAGATCATTCCTTCAATTACTATCACGTCACAGCGAGCGATTTCGCCGGAAATGAAGGCGAAGAGTCGACGGTGACGACATCGGGGGTGGGCGCTATGGAGGCGGGACGGAGCCTCATCCTCTATCAGAACTATCCCAACCCGAGCTTCAACGCCACCACGCTCTCTTTTTATCTGCCTGCCGAAACTGATGTAAAGCTCGACCTCTTTGATATTGCCGGCCGGGCCGTGCTGACATTTGTCAATGGCCGGATGGGACCGGGATTACACAATATCCGCTGGGCTGGAATCCTGCCCTCAGGTGAATCAGCGCCGATGGGGGTCTATTTCTATCGCTTGACGGCCGGAGGTTCGATTCAGACAAAGAAACTCATTATGAGCCGATAGGCTGGTTGAGACGTCAGCGGATAGACGGATAGTCCCTGCAGGCGTCTTATCCACGCCCATTTCATATAGATCAATGCATCCAATTCCATCTTGGAGTCCCACCGAAATCGTGGCATTCTGGTATTCGTGCGAGCCCATCAAGATAAAGGGAGGATCATAATGCAGAGACCGCTTTTCTCCACGATCTCGTTTTCTGAGTTGATTCCAAAAGTTTTGTTCTTCTCTCTCTTCACCATTCTACTGACGGGATCTTCAATGGTCTCTGCCGGCGCGCCGATCACCGATTCCTCAGAAGATGGGTATTATGCGCGCTTCCGTGACCGGGAGATAGATCTGGAGCCGTTCCTCCTGGGGTATCCATTTAGCGGCGCCAAGGCTTCTCTGGAAGACGGCCGATTGCTCTATTTTGAGACAACACCGAAGGGGAAGTGGCTTCGGATCTTCAAGTTAAAAGGGAATGAAGAAATCAATCTCACAAAGGGACGCAGGGTGGGAGACACCGATTGGTCAACACGGAGTTGGTGGGATGAAAAGTTTCATCAGCCGACGAATATGCTATACATTAGTTCCGACGAGAAAAATGATGAACATATGAATGTCTATGCCCTGAATCTCATGAACGGTGAAATCAAACAGATAACGCACAACGATTATACCTATGCATGGGCCTTCTCCGATGATGACCGCTATCTCGCCTATATATCCAGATCCGGACTGCACGAGCCTTTCAACAGCTGTCTGTGGATCAGGGATATGGAGACCGGCGCGGAGCGGAAGATTCTCTGCGATAATGGAGGGGAGGATCGGTTTACCTGGAGTCACATCGCTTTCACCGCCGACAACAGCAGTGTCATTCTCACGATCCAACACGATGGAGATCGGCGGATTTTAACACCAGCCTTGATTCGCCTCGACAATCCGTCTTTCGATTATTTACTCCCGCCTCGGGTGGTGAGGTACGGATTCAGCCTGCTCGAGGAATGGGTCACTAAAAACGAATTCCTATATGTTTCATCCGAATCCGGATTTAAAAACCTCTACCTGTTCGAGTTGGAGAAGCGGGAGTCGAAACAGCTCACCTTCTATGACGAGGATATTCGCACGGCCCGCTTGATGCGGGCCGATGGCCCGATAGCCTTTATCATCATCCGCCGTCCCTATGAATCAGAGATTCATCTGATGGATATTAGGACCGGCCGGCGGCTCTATTGCGAGGTTATCAATGCCTCGGTGGATCTCAATGACGCCTATAAGAATGGGGGAATCCTCTCTCTTTACGACCTGACATCCTCCCTGCGACTCGAGTGGTTCGGCCTTCGCCGCAATGGGGAGAATGGGTCGGTGGTGAGAAGCCCGATGGCTTCGATGCCGGAGGATTTGAGGAGAAAACTTGACCATTGCAATGTCGAGAGAATCTCCTATCCGACCTTCGATAAAGCCAAGGATGGATCCCAAAGAATGCTGCATGCTTTTTATCTCGAACCTAAAAACCCCCCCGAAAATCCGGAGGACCGGCTCGTGCTGATAACCGCCTTCTATGGCGGAGGAAACTATTTTGATAAGAAGAGCCATATTCTGGGCGCGGCCGGTATAGCCTCTCTCAGCCCGGCACCCCGAGGAGGTGACGGATTCGGCGCCGAATTTTCAGCCCTCAATGACGGCGATCTCGGCGGCGATGAGATTATTGATATCTTCTATGCGGCCAGATGGCTGATGAAGGAGAAGGGGTATAAGGCCCATCAGATCGGGGTTCACGGTGGCAGCCATGGGGGATATGCCACGATGCGATGCATGACCTTCCCGCCTGAGACCAACGGCCGCAATGAGGATTTTGATTTCGGTTTCGGAATCAGCCATGCCGGTTTCTCGGACATCCTGACCTTTTACGATTCCTGTAATATTCCCGATTGGGTTCTGCTCGAAGCGGGCGATCCCTTCACGGAGCGTGCCAAGCTGGCGGACCGATCACCGATCAACCATGTCGATAAACTCCGGGCGCCGATTCTACTGACGCATGGAAAGAATGACTGGCGCGTTCCGGTCCAGGAGAGCCGTCGCTTTGTCGAAGCGGCCTCTGCCCTTGGGAAACCGGTCACCTATATCGAATTCGAGGGCCAGGGCCACGGAATTGGCGGATTGGATAACCTGATGGCTTTTTATCAAGGGATGTTTGATTTTTTGGAATCTCTTGATAACGGCTCCAGATAGGCGCTGGTACACAATCGGTAGAACGACTCATTCACCTGCTCCAGTTCAGTCTTGAGAAGCGACAGGGCTTCCCCTAAATCCTGATCCTGAAGCTGCCGGCTGAAGGGTGCGATGCGGAGGAAGACCCATGGCATCATGAGGCCGAATGTCATAAAGACAAGCATCGTGGCGATCAAGATCAGCACCTGGGTTCTCGACGAGGTGTTCATCATCTCGAGATCTTTTTGAAGCTCCGTGGTCATCTTCTCCAACCCGGCATTATCTCCGATCTGCTCGGCCGTCACGATGGAAATGCTCTCCCTTATGGAATGATCAACAAGGCGGTTATGATGCTGGAGTGATTGGATGCTCATCAGTCCGATCATTATGACCGGTATGACGGAGATGGTGATGACGAGAAGAATGAACCGTGTGGGAAAGGGGATCCCTTTGGGGGGATTCTTCTTTTTGTTCAATTGTGCCAGCATAGTTTATCCGTCCGTTCCACTCGATCGTTGTTGATGCTTCCGGGTATCCGTCCCGTCCCATGCCGGCACGGAGGGAGCCGGCGGGCCGGAAAGTTTCGGAGTCACTGAGAGCTGCCGCCGCATTCTGATTTTGCGGGAGTAGACAGCCAAACACCCTCCTGCGCAGATCCCTGTCACCAGGGAGGCGGCCAGCAGGAATTTGGGCACCAAAAAGAAGAGGAGCATCGCAAATCTCCTTTGGATGGGTATCGGCGGGTTCCCGGTTTCTTGTAAGATGGCTCGCAACAGGCGGATTTCCTTAGGGATACCCGATCAGCCCGACATTAGAATCGTCGGCGGGGATGGGGCATTCCTTGAGTTGCCTCTGGCAGGCCTGGGAGTGGGCGATGGCTCCCCTTGTATCAGGAGGCGTTCCATTGCAAACTCCCAGTAAATTAATGGGTAAAAGGGGGACCTCCATGCCTTACAGATCAGCCATAGTGATAGCCCTTCTTCTCATGCTTCCTCCTCTTTGTGGAAGCTCCGCCCTGGGGGATGAGTCAAAGGAAATGAAGCCCGGCAGCACTCCCATGAAGCCGATGGAATTTGAAAGGCTGGAGCTAACCAGCCCTGTCTTTGAAAATGGGAAGACGATCCCGATTCTTTTTACTTGTGACGGGGTCGATGCTTCTCCACCACTGAATTGGGACCGTGTTCCCGAGGGGACCAGAAGCTTCGCCCTTTTCTGCGATGATCCGGATGCGCCTCACGGTAACTGGGTTCATTGGGTGATTTTCAATATACCACCCGATAGCACATCCCTTCCGCAAGGACTTCCGCGGGTGGAGATTTTACCCGACAGCACCCGACAAGGATTGACGGATTTCAAGGTGCCGGGGTACGGCGGCCCCTGTCCGCCCAGCGGCATCCACCGCTATTTTTTCCTACTCTATGCCTTGGATACAGTTCTCGAGTTTGAAAAGACGCCGCACAAGCCGGATGTTGAAAAGGCGGCACAGGGGCATGTCATCGGCAAAGGCTTGTTGATGGGGACCTATACCAGAGAATAGCGGAGAGCCGCCCGGGAGTGTTCCTGTGGATAAGGTGAACCTGCTCTTTGTTTGTTCCTCCGGCGGGGCGAGAAGTCTCATTGCGGCCGCGTTTGCGAATCGGCTCAGCCCTGGACATGTGGCGGCTCTTGGCGCCTGTTTCGACCCCGACCGGATTGGATCTTTGCCCATCGCCGCCGCCAAAGAAATCGACATGGAGATACCATCGGTTTCCCCGAAATCCGTGTATGATTTGTACCGGGAACAGGCCGTATTCGATCATGTTGTGTCGATGTGTTATCAGGTTGATTATAAGCACTGTCCCATCTTTATGACGAATATAGATCTTCTCTTTTCGAAAAAGGCCGAGGTGCACAAGTGGATGATTCCTGATTTCAGATCGCTGGAGGGCTCTGCTGAGGAGAAACGGCTCAAGGCCGCCGAGATCGTAAATCAGATCGGAGAAAATGTAGCCGAATTCCTTGTCAGGATCGGTGTCGCCGATAAGGTCATCCGTCATCGTTGAATGGAAGGGGATCATGGGGCTTGTTGGTTCACAGGATGAGCTAAAAACAACATCCTCCAGTCTTGAGGCCCTTCCATTTCTTCTCATCACTTCCGGAATCGGCGCCTACTGGACGGCGGCCGGCGGAGGGCGGGTCGCTGCCGCGGGACTGGCCCTCGTATTTTTCGGCGATCTCTTCCGCCTACTGCTGAGGGTTCGAACGGGACCCTTCCCGCGCCCGGGAGCATCGAGTCTCTCATCGACGCCCTTTGTCATCTTTGGGATAGTGGCCAATGAAGGGCTTTGGCGATTGCTGTCACTTCAGCCGGCCGAGCCGTTGGTCGAAGGATTGCGTCTGGCGGCGGGTCTCTATGCGATCGCCATCCTTTGGTCCGCGCCGCCGGGTGAAAAGAAAAATATCTGGGGCCGGATTCTTTGGCTTCAAGCCGGCATCGCTCAATCGCTTATCCTTGGAATCCCCTTGTCGTGGCTCGTCCGCCCCATGTCATTAGTCGCCGGACGACCGGAAGTCGCGGGGTTGATTTCCGTTGTGGCGGGGGGGCTGTGGCTGCTCTGCAGCGCAAGAATCCTTCATCAAAATCGAGTCGGTCTGCGATCCGGAATTTTCATTCTCATGATTTCCTTTTTTGCTTGGCTGCTGCTCGGCTGGATCTGGTGGGCGTTGCGAATTCCCGTACTGGTTTCCTGGGATGTCGATCTTCGGATTCCGGCCTTCATGGCCCTTGCGATCGCTTCCATCGGAACCACGCTTCATTGGGCTCTTGTTTGGCGCCGGACACCGGGCGCCATTCAGCCCTGAATTCCGGGCTTCTGCCGCCGCCGGCTAAGGCAGCACGAATCGAGCGATCGTAAAATATAATAAGATCCCCGAAACGTCGACCAATGAAGCAACGAAGGGCGCCGAGGCGATAGCCGGATCCAACCCAACGCGCCTCAGACCCAGCGGAAGGATGCTGCCCGCCAAGGCTCCCCAGAAGACAATTCCCAATAATGTTAAACCAACAACGATGGCGATCGGAAAACCGGTTCCCCAGAGCAGGGCCCGAGCGATTCCGAACAGTCCAAGGAAAAGGCCAAGGGCCATTCCGGTCCGCGTTTCTCTCCACATGATGTGGGCCCAATCCCGAAGGTGCACATCTCCAACGGCCAGGGCCCGGATAACGAGGGTGGCGGATTGTGAGCCGGTATTGCCGCCGGTTGAAATGATCAAGGGGATAAAGATCACCAGCGCCGGAAGGAGGGCGATAGCGTTCTCATAATGCTTAAGGGCCGTTCCGGTGAACATCGTGCCGATGAAAAGAGCCGCCAGCCATAATCCCCGTTTGCGGATGATCTGCCAGAAACTGGTCTCAAGGTACGAATCCTCCAGTGGCGTCACCGCGCCCATTCTCTGAGCATCTTCAGTCGTTTCCTCCTCGATAACATCAATAGCGTCATCATGGGTCACGATTCCGACAATCCGATTCGCGGAGTCGACGATCGGCATCGCCAGGAAGTCATAATGGGCGATCTTGCTGGCGACGAATTCCTGGTCGGCCTCGACGGGCATAGAGATGACATCCGGCACCATAATGGAACGCACGGAGCTTTCAGGATCGGCGAGAACGAGGTCTTTCAGCGAAAGAACACCGATAAGCGTCCGATCGGGATTGGTTACATAGATGAAATAAATCGTCTCCCGGTGCGGAGCGACTTTGCGAAGATGGACCAGCGCCTCAGCCGCCGTGGCATCCGCCGGCACCGAGGCCCACTCGGAAGTCATGATGGCGCCGGCGGTTTTCTCCGGGTACTTTACGAGCGCTTCGACATCCTTCTGTTCGGGACGCGGCAGCTCCTTGAGCAACGCATCAGCGAGACGAGTCGGTAGAGATTGTATAAGGTCTGCCCGGTCATCGGAGGCCATCTCTTCGACGATGGGGATCATCGCCTTGGCGCCGACAAGATGCAGCAGGCGCTCTTGTTCGGTTTCATCCAAATGCTCGAAAATTTCAACACGTTCATCTTCGATGGATGCAAGGAAGAGCGTCTTCGCATCATCATCCTCAATCTCTACGATGATGGCGGCGACGTCAGCCGCATGAAGATGCGCGAGGGTCTCGCGCAATTCAGCGATATCTCCCTTTTCGAGGAGGCTCTTCACTTCTGGCAATATGAGCAGTGCCGTTGGCTGCATGGCCTACCTCCCGCGCCATCAGGGGCTGAAGTTCTGAAATACTCTCCCAATCATTCTAAACCGTTTCGCGGGACAGTGCGTCCACATCTTCTCTCCGCCCAAAAACAATAATACGGTCGGCGGTATCCAGTTGTGAATTGCCTGTCGGAAGCGAAAAGCGAGCTTCTCCCTGGGCGTTGGGTTTTTCAATGAGGATAATCTGCACGCCGCGATCCTGGCGCAGCCGCAGCGACTCCAAGGGTCTTTTGCTGAGATGCGGCGGCGTTTCCATTTGCGCGAGCACATATCCGCCGACGGTTTCCCAAGTCCGGAAACGGGCGGCGGATGCAATACGCGAAGAAAATGACCCGGCGAGATCGACCTTCAGGATCTCTTTGTTATAGGCCCTGATGACATCCTGCCGTTGGATGACCCCGATCGGGTTCATTGATCCGCCCGTGGGAAGGACCGGCAACTCCTCGAGGGTCTGCTTCTCGAATTGCTGCATCGCGCAATCAAGATCGTCATTCTCACGAAGGTAGATTAAGGGGCCTGATATCAAATCCGCGGCGATGGCGACATCCTTAAGATCTTCGAGATGGGGGAGATTGCGACGGAGGTCATCGACGCTGATGGCTCCCAACAAGTTCCCCTCTTGATCGACAACAAAGAACTCATAATGCGGCGATTCCACCAGAAAGTGGTAGAGCGCATCGAATTTTGCGTCTTGAGAAACCGTCTGGATATCGCGGCGCAGGATATCCCTGACTTTGATCTGCCGAAGAACATTAACTTCGCGGCCGGCGAAAATATTGATGCCGCGCCGGACGAGCTTGATGGTGTAGATTGATTCGCCGCACAAACGCTGGGCAAGAACGACGCCGATGATACAGGAAATCATCAACCCAAGAATCACGCGATAATCGCCGGTGAGCTCAAAGATGATGAGGATCGCCGTAATCGGCGCATGGGTCGCGGCGGCGACCATGGCGCCCATGCCGACAACCGCATAAGCACCGGAGGAGGCCATGGGGAATGGAAGAATCATGGCGGCGAGCCGGCCCACAATGCCCCCCAGGGCCGCTCCCATCAGGAGCGACGGGGCGAATATCCCGCCCGATCCGCCGGAACCGAGGGTGAGATTCGTCGCCACGAGTTTGGCGACGAGGATGGCGATGAGGATCCCCAGACTGAGGTGCCCTTCGAGCGCGGCCGTGATGGTATCATATCCGACGCCCGTAATCTGAGGCAGGACCAGCGCGATCACGCCGATTCCCAATCCGCCGATCACGGGCTGGAGAAAATCGGGGACCCGCCGGAGCCTGTCAAAAAAATCCTCTGACCAGTGCAAACCCCGGATGAAGACGACCCCGGTGACGGCGGCGAGGAGGCCGAGGATCACATAGTTGAACATTTCCGCGGGGTGAATGATCGCATAGGTCGGGATCTCAAAGGCCGCCACATTGCCGAGGAGTGTGCGCGAGATGACGGTGGCGCTGACGGAACTGACCACAACCGAACCGAAAGATCCGACACCAAACTCACCAAGAATGACCTCGGCTGCGAAGAAAGCGCCGGCAATCGGTGCGTTAAAGGTCGCCGCTATGCCGGCGGCGGCCCCGCATCCGACACAGGTGCGGATTTTTCGTGAGGACAGACGAAGGAGCTGGCCGAGGGTGGAGCCGATGGCCGAGCCGATTTGCACAATGGGACCTTCCCGCCCGACCGAGCCGCCCGCCGCGATACAGATCGCGGAAGCAAAAGATTTGGCGACGGCGACGATGGGACGGATCACACCGCCGAGGCGCGCCACCGCGTACATCACTTCGGGCACACCATGGCCCTTGGCTTCTGGAGCGAGGAATTTTACAATCAGACCGACGAGAAACCCTCCGAGCGAAGGGATGAGAAGACGCCAATACCAGGCGGCTCGGGTGACTTTTTCAAGCGGTGTGCCGCCACTCCCCCAAGCCAAATCTTGAAGCGCGCCGATCAGCCAACGAAAGAAGACAGCGCCGAATCCACCCGCAATGCCGATGAGGGTGGCAAGAAGCAGCATGCTTGTCCGATCACCAAGCCGAAAATGAAGCCGCCGGAGGATGGGTGTTCCAGCTCTGAAAACAGATGTGCCTCGCTCCCCGGCGGATTTCATATCTATATCATCCAAGATGCCCACGGGCTCGTTTTCATATTCTCCAACACCATAATGGGGAGAGTGACTTTGCATGATTGTGCACGGCAAAAAGTGTTATGCAAACCGGGATTCCATCATCGTATGAACTGTGGGGCGGTAATAATAGAAAAACCCCGGTGTCTTGCGGCACCGGGGTTGAAGAAATGGTTCTCCTCAATACAACATATGGGACGTCTGAGAATCCCTTAGAGACCGAGTTTAGACTTCTTGTCTTCCGCTGTGGGCAGAGGATCCATCTTTTCGGTCACCGTTTCGAGGCCGGGTGCTTTATCCGCATTGATCTGAATCCATTCCTGCATGTCGTCAGGAACATCCTCTTCGGCATAAATCGCCTCGACGGGGCACTCAGGTACACAAGCCCCACAATCGATACATTCATCCGGATCGATGTAGAGCATTCTATCGTCGCCCTTGAAACAATCCGCAGGGCAAACCGTCACGCAATCTGTGAAGCGGCAATCTTGACAATTCTCTGTGACGACATACGCCATAGGTCCATCTCCTTCCACATCCCAACGCCGGCGCGTTCTTCATCCCAAGGATTCAAGGCTGAAGCCTAAAAATCCAGCGACAATCACGTCCCCCAACTTATCCTCAAATGATCCTTTGGTCAAGGTTTTGCCGCCTTGATCTCTTGCTTCCGAACCGGGTCTCCCCTAGGGTTTTATGGGGAAATGAGTTCCAGTTGCTGCTACCCTGAGGCGGCGGGCCAAACGGCAAGTTGGGGAACCGGCCGGGTAGCAGGCCAAGTGGCGGGATCATGAGTTCAAACCTTCGTTCATAGGGGGACGATCGGCTATGGGACGAGAATCAGGTGCTGGAAATGGGTCGCATCAGGCGGATGGGAGCCCGACCAAAGCGATCAACTTGCCGGAAATCACGGTCAAAGCCCTCGTTTTGGGCGTTCTCTTGTCGGTGATCCTTGCCGGCGCGAACGCCTATCTGGGCCTCTTCGCGGGGATGACGGTCAGCGCCTCGATCCCGGCCGCGGTGATCTCGATGGGTGTCCTGCGGCTCTTTGGAAAAACCAATATTCTAGAAAATAATATCGTCCAGACCGCTGCCTCGGCCGGTGAATCGCTGGCCGCCGGTGTCATCTTCACGATCCCGGCCCTGGTGCTCATGGGGTATTGGACGAATTTTCCCTATCTCTGGGTCACCCTGATTTGCGGATTGGGCGGTCTTATCGGTGTTCTCTTTACCATTCCCCTGCGGAGGGCTCTCATCGTCGAGGGCTCGCTGAAATTTCCCGAGGGTGTGGCGACCGCTGAGGTTTTAGAGGCCGGCGAGCGTGGGGGGCGTGACGTCACCTATATCGCCATGGCCGGTCTTGCGGGGGCGATCTTCAAATTCGGCGAGACGGGGCTCAAGATCTGGCCGGGTGTCGTTGAGGGGGCCCGCCGGATGGGCACCTCGATGGCCTATTTCGGGAGCAATCTCTCACCAGCCTTGATCAGCGTCGGCTTTATCGTCGGTATCAATATCGCCGTTCTCGTTTTTCTAGGCGGCGCCCTGAACTGGCTGGTGGCCATCCCCATTGTGGCCGCCACCGCCGTGAAGCAATACGGGTGGCCGATCATCACCGAGGTCGCCAACAGCGGCCTCCCCCAATGGATGCAGTTCACCGGCACCGGTGCCGACGTTGGCACCACTGTCTCCGCCGTCGATTGGGCCAACGAGATCTGGTCGGGGCAGACGCGCTATATCGGCGTCGGCGCCATGGTCGTCGGGGGATTGTGGGCCTTGATCAGTCTCCGGGGCGCTCTTTTCCAGGGGATCACCTCGGGTCTGACCGCCTACCGTTCGGGGAAACTCGAGGCGCCGGTCAAGATCCCCCGCACAGAACAAGATGCGCCGATGAAGTGGATTCTCTTTGCCCTTGTTTTGAGCCTTATTCCGATTTTCGCCCTTTACCAGTCGGTTGTGGGTTCGGTTGGGATCTCCCTCACGATGGCGATTCTTATGCTGATCGCCGGATTCCTCTTCTGCGCCGTCGCCGCCTATATGGCCGGCCTGGTCGGATCCTCCAACAACCCGATCTCGGGAGTGACGATTGCGACCATTCTTCTCTCAAGCCTGCTGTTGCTGGCGATGATGGGGAGTGGGAACACGCTGGGGCCGCCCGCGGCGATTTTGATCGGAGCGGTTGTCTGCTGCGCCGCGGCGATCGGCGGCGATAATATGCAGGATCTGAAGGCGGGGCATATTCTCGGCGCCACGCCGTGGAAACAGCAGGTGATGCAGGGGTTGGGGACGATCTCGGCCGCCTTTGTGATGGCGCCGATCCTCATGCTTTTACACACGGCCTACGGATTCGGACCCGCGACGGTGGAGCATCCCAATGCCCTGGCGGCGCCCCAGGCGACGCTGATGCAATCGGTCGCGGAGGGCGTTTTTGCCGGGAACCTTCCCTGGACCTTTATCATTATCGGCGCGATCGTCGCCGTGGGGATTATCAGTCTGGATCAGTTCCAGAAGAGGCGGGGCTCGGCCTTTCGCTTCCCCGTGCTGGCCGTCGCCGTCGGGATTTATCTTCCATTTGAGCTGTCGGTTCCGATTCTCGCCGGCGGCCTGATCGCCGTCGCCGTCGGCAGGGCGCAGCGTCGGTTCGCCGCCGATTCAGAGGCGGTCACCACATCGAAACGCCGCGGGCTTCTGTTCGCATCGGGTCTGATCACCGGCGAAGCGCTGGTCGGCATCCTGATGGCGATCCCGATTGTCGTGACGGGGAAGGAGGATGTGCTCGCCCTCTTCTCGGATCCGCCGCTGAAGGCCTGGCCGGGTGTTCTTTTGCTGGCCGGTGTGATAGTGTGGCTTTACCGGGTCGCGACGAAGTCGCTGAGGGAAGCGCGGTAGTTATTGAACAGTTCTTGCTGCCATCCTGTTAAAGGGATGCGGTGAGCCGAAAGAAAGGGCGCCTCCAGATAACTGAGGCGCCCGATCTTTATATCACGAAACCTACATCCCCCGCTCATCACCAACTAAATATCGATTGCTGAAATGATCCAAGAGTCTTCATCGGCAACCCAAACTTGGAGGCGACATGGAACAGATCCTAGAGTATAGTGACACCTCTTTCCCTTGCGGGCCATTTGTGATAGATCAAACCGCCTATACGCCACGACGCCGCGAGGCGACGAAAGGACTCACGCAATCCGCCGTCGGTCCGGTTAATACTGTACGACCAGCGCTCCGGCACATCGGATGCATGTGGCTTGATGACGGGGATGAGAATCGCCGCTGCGGCAGGCAGGTTGCTTGGACAGTCGGCATCTCTCTCGCCTGGCCGCGCGTCTATTGCGAGAAGCATGGGCGACTCATTATGGACCGCCATGATCAGGAGATCGTGCGCCGTGAATTAGGACGGATGAGAAAAGTTTCTCAGCGCCGGCCGATTGAAAGAATCGCCGACAGCGGCCGGGTGCTTCAACCGGCCTAATCAGCTGGTTGTTTCAGGCCGACAGCGCATCGGTATTGAATGCCGGGGACGGCATTTGATGTGGGCGCCGGTTGGGAATAGTGCGTGCTCTGCAAAAAAGATCGCCCCCGGTGTTCGGGGGCGATCTTTCTGATCCTTCCAACAGGTCTGGTCCGGCGCTACTTTAACATGACCATCCGTCCGGAGAGTTTCTTGTTACCCACCGTCAGCTGATAGAAGTAGATGCCTCCGCCGACCGGTTTGCCGGATCGATCGCGGCCGTCCCAGGAGGTGTTATGGAAGCCGGCGGGTTGCGGCGTATCGACAAGCGTGCGGATGAGGCGCCCGCCCGCGTCGTAGACTCGCAACGAGACGAGGCCGCCGGAGGCGTCCGCCGGGATCGCATACTCGATACGCGTCGACTGCCCGAATGGATTCGGCCTATTCGGCGCGAGGAAGAGCTTCGTGATGATTTCGGAATCGGCCGGTGTGTCGGGTACCTCGGTGGCGGCCGGGCAGGTTTCACGGAAGACAGTGCCGATCGTCGATCCCGAGAGCCCATCGAGCATGCTGCCCGGCGCGCCGGCGAAATCGATCTGATAGGTAATGTCAAAGAAGGAGTCGACGGCGAAATTGCCGTCATCCAGCCGTGACAAGGTCGTGTGTCCCGGGCTGGGGAGTCCATAATCGGTTCCGGCGGTGAGCTGAAGGAGATCAAAGTCAGGATCGCCGAAAACCTGTCCGGTCAGCCGGAAGAGATCGGCGGGGAAGAGCTGAACCGGATCACCGGATGTTCTGGGGCCGATATGGATTTCACCCTCGACCGGCATAATGATGTGGCGTGTGAAGCCTGCCAGACTCCCGGTGCCGGTGAGGTCCCAGGTCAACTGGGCGTTGAATGTACAAATCTCACCACCGAGAGTGCCGCCCGGAATGTTTACCACATTGAAAAAATTCTCCATCGGACCGGCGAGTTCGATGGTTGTTCCGGCCGGCAAGCCGCTGATGATCATCATCGGATCCGGTCCGAGATAGGGGCAATCCGGCGGGAAATCGATTGTACCGGCGCCGTTGTCGGGGGCGATGCAGCAGATCTCCTCCTGTACGGTCATCTGGCCGGCGTTCTCCGGCTGGTAGCCGTCAGCGCTGCCGCCGCCGCCGTCATCAGCGTAAAGCCAGGTCAATCCGCCATCCCCTGAATAGCGGTAACAGAAATCATAATCACCGGGGAGCGGGGGCAGGATGAGTTCGGCTTGATATTCATCGTTGTTCGGTTCGCCTCCATCGTTCCAGCCGGGATTGGCTTCCCCTTCGAACCAGGTCCAGCCGCCGGCGGAGGGATCGCTTCCGTCAGCACCGTATCCGACCTGGGCGCGAACGATGCCGGGGATGGGATCGGTGCCTGTGGAGCGTGTCGTGACACCGTCGATAAAGACATGTCCGTAGACCGTTTCGATTTCCCCCGGGGAGCCATCGATTGTCAATGGCCATTGGAGTTTTCCCCAAGCGACATCGTAGGTATTGCAAGTGAAGCGGCGGACGGTGCCGGTGGTGAGGCCCGCATAATCGTCAAGGGGGCTGCCGGGGCATCCCTCGAAATCGATTTCGTAGGTAATGTCAAAGAAGGAATCGACGGCGAAGTCGCCGCTGGGCAGCTCCGTGAGTGTCACATAACCGGGAGAGGGAAGGCCGAAGCTGTTTCCGGCCCTGACGCCCAGTGTGCAGAAATCGGGGTCGCCGAAGAGATCTCCGGTGAGGCTTTCAATTCTTGCCGGGAAAGCTTGCAGAGGATCGCCCAAGGTCCGCGGTCCGATATGGATCTCGCCCTCGAGTGGCATGTAAATTAGGCGGGTGTAGCCGGCCAGAGCACCGGTGCCGCTGACAGCCCAAGAAAACTCCGCGTTGAATGTGCAAATCTCGCCGCCGAGGGCGCCTCCAGGTGTGTTCACCACATTGATGAAGTTTTCAAACGGTCCGTCGAACTCGAGGGTCGCTCCGGCGGGCAGCCCGTTAATGATCAACATCGGATCGGGACCGTCGAAGGGGCAATCCGGCGGGAAATCGACGGTTCCGGCGCCGTTATCGGGGGCCTGGCAGCAGAGGTTTGAAATAACGGTCATCTGGCCGGCGTTTTCGGGCTGATAGCCGTCACCGCTGCCGTTGTCGAGATCGCCATAGGTCCAAAAACCCCCGCAATTGCCCGAGAAACGGTAGCAGAAGTCGTAAGCGCCCGGTCCGGGAGTGATGAGATCCGCCATATACTCGTCATTGTTCGGTTCGCCTGAATCGTTCCAGAAGGGATTGGGGACGGCATCGATCCATGTCCATCCGCCGCCGGCGGGATCGCTGCCGTTGGGACCGTATCCGGCCTGCGCCAGAACATTCGGGTGCGGATCAGTGCCGGTTGTCTGATCGGTCAGGCCGCCAATGTACAAGTGACCGTAAGTGGTCACGATAGCGCCCGGAAGCTCTTCGATCGTGCGCGGCCATTGGAGGCGGCACCAATCGATATTAAATGTCTGCTCTGTCTGGCGGCGGACGGAGTGCGTCGTGGAGCCTGATAGGCCGTCCAAGGGACTCCCGGGGGCGCCGGCGAAATCAATTCTATAGGTAATGTCAAAGAAGGAATCAATCGCGAAATCGCCGCTCGGCAATTGTGTAAGGGTCGCATGCCCGGGTCCTGGAAGGCCGTAATCGGTGCCGGCGATAAGAAACAGCTGGTCAAAATCAGGATCACCGAAAAGCTGGCCGCTTAGACGAAACATATCCTGATCGAAGGATTGTACGGGATCGCCCGGGTTCCGGGGCCCGATGTGAATTTCACCCTCAAGGGGTAAAGTGATATTGCGATGGTATCCGATCAAATCACCGGTTCCAACGAGGTCCCACTCAATTTCAGCATTAAATGTACAAATCTCACCGCCCAGTGTGCCGCCGGGGAAGTTTTGCACATTATAGAAATTCTGAATCGGACCGCTAAGCTCCATGGTGGAACCAGGAGGCAATCCGTCGATAATCATCATCGGAAGGGCTCCGTCGAAGGGACAATCCGGCGGATAATCGATCGTTCCCGAGCCGTTATCATTCGCCGTACAGCATTCCCCCAAAACGATGACCGGTGAGATGATCGCGAAGATCGCGATCGCCGCCAGAAGTATGAGCATCCTTTTCATGGTGTTTCCCCTCTTCACCGTGTGAACGATGGATTCAGCAAGAGTTTTGAACGTGGGCATACCCTACACGAAATATTATAAATGATCTCGTAAACATTTTCCAGACCTGAAGACATCAGGCAGAGTATACAGGGACAAATCAATAACAGGATTTTGGACGCCGCCTGGGAAATATTGGCTAACCGACAGTTATTTAAGGAGTTACAAAATATTAAAAATATTGAAATATTGCATTGATTTCTCTACTGATAATAACGATAATCATTATTAGTTAGGGCTAGGAGAAAGAAATGAAACTCAGACGATCCCGGCAGAGAGAGGCCATCCTCGAGGCGTTGCGCTCCAGCAGAACCCACCCGACGGCGGTGGAGCTTTATGAGAGGGTGCGGCGCCGGCTGCCGAAGGTGAGTCTCGGCACGGTCTACCGGAATTTGGATTTGCTGGCTCGGAATGGAATGATCGGCCGGCTGGACACGGGTTCGGGCCAGGCCCGTTTTGATGGCGAAACCGAGCGGCATCATCACGTGCGGTGTGTCATCTGCGGCCGGGTCGATGATGTCCATCCCTCCCTGGTCGAGTCCATGGGCGGGGAGCTAAAGAATCTCGCCGGTCAGGAGATTCTGGGAATCCGCATAGAGTTTGCCGGGCTCTGCTCATCGTGCGGAGCAGGAGTTCCGGAAGAGAAAAAATCCCGGCTGCGCCGGGAATGGTTGGTGACAAGTTGAGGCGGCAAGTAACCGGGATTGAAGGATCCCGTTTTTGAAACGAAAGTTAGAGGAGGTTGCAAAAATGGCGTTTCTCGTGACAAAGGAAGCCCCCGGATTCAAAGCGCAGGCCGTTATGGCCGACAATTCCTTCGCGGAATTGGATCTGTCCAGTTACCGGGGCAAGTATGTCGTTCTGTTCTTTTATCCGTTGGACTTCACTTTTGTCTGCCCTTCAGAGATTATCGCATTCGGCAAAGCTCTGAAAAAATTCAAAGAAAAGAAGACGGAAGTGATCGGCGTTTCGATCGATTCGCACTTCACGCACCTCGCTTGGAAAAACACCCCGGTGGAGAAGGGCGGGATCGGCCCCATCCAGTATCCCTTGGTGGCTGATTTGAACAAAACGATTTCCCGGGATTATGGCGTGTTGACGGAAGGCGGTTTTGCCCTCCGCGGGCTCTTCCTGATTGACAAGGAGGGGATTATCCGCCATGCGCTCGTCAATGATACAGGCTTGGGCCGGAGCGTTGATGAGACTCTGCGGATTCTTGACGCCCTCCAGTACACCGAAAAGCACGGCGAGGTCTGCCCGGCGAATTGGAAAGCGGGTGACGAGGCGATGAAGCCCACCACCGAGGGTGTTGCGGACTATTTGGCCAAACACGCGGGTTAATGATTCAATGTGGGGGGATGAGCTGCGGCGCGCGCCGCGGCTTATCCGGCCCTTTCTTAGGAGGATACAATGACGTCACGATTGGAAGTATACCGGTGTGAGATCTGCGGGAATATGGTTGAGGTTCTTCATAGCGGCGGTGGGACACTCGTTTGCTGTGGAAAGCCGATGACACATCTCGAAGAGGGCGTGACCGACGCGGCGACAGAAAAGCATGTTCCCGTTATTAAGAAATCGGGTGACACTGTTACGGTGACGATCGGCGAGGTTCTTCATCCGATGGAAGAGAAACATTATATCGAATTCATCGAGCTCATTGCCGACGGATCGGTCTATAGGAAATTCTTGAAACCGGGGGATGCGCCCAAGGCCGTTTTCAAGGTCACCGCGGACAAGCTCTTCGCCCGCGAATTCTGTAACCTTCACGGGCTCTGGAAGGCGTAGGGATTCATCGCGGATGATTGTTGAGGGACATATGCGGTAACTGACAAATTGAGATGCGATGCTTGAGATGGCCCTCGGGCGATCTTTTCAAAGGCGCTTGTCCGACGGAACGGATAGGCGCCTTTTTTATTTGGTGCGCCCGGCAGGGTGCACCGACTAGGAGGTGCAAGTCCTCCACAGACCCGACAGGGGGAACTGTTAGCCAAACGGCAAATATAATAATGACCTGACTCAAGTGTCCAGTGGAGAAGCAATGCTTCAAGCTGTAGCCTTTGGATGTGACAATCGTTTTGCTCTCCAATCCCCATCGCGGTGGGGAAGAACTCCCAACAACCTCCAATCAGGCTTCTCCATTGGACAGATTTCCTATGATCTCACCTTTGAATTCTGTCTCACAAATAGATCATCTTGGACAGGACATCCATTCGAATTCAAGCGAGTCTGAAGTCGCGGGTCTCTTTGGATGTTTATGACATCTCCGGTAGAAAGGTAAAGTCGCTTGAAAATCGGATCCTGGAACCGGAAATTTATTCTACGCCCTGGAGCGGCGGAAGACTGGTTCGGGGACGCAATCAAGACAGTACTTCCTGAAGAACCTGCGAACTTGGCATTTGGTTACTTCAACCCAGATACATTGCTCGATGTGGCTTATGTGACGGGAACATCACACCTGCATATTTTGTTCAATGCTGGGAATGGTCATTTCAGCTACTCAAATATGTATGTGGCAGGAAAGTCAGATTTAGCCGCCGGAGATCCTGATCATTTTGGGGGCGACGATATAATCGTTGTTGGCTATCCTGGGGAAGTTGAGATGCTGATGTACCTCAATGAGGGTAATGGGCTATTTGAACCACCAATACTTTTATCTCCACCAGCCGTTCTAAATCATATAAGGATTGGCGATCTTGATTCCGACGGTGACAACGATGTAGTTGCATTTGGGGTATATTCACAATTATGTATCGAAAGCATATTTATCTTTTGGGGCAATGGTCAAGGTTTTGATGCTGAGCCAGATATTTATGAATGTTAAATCGATCCAGAGTGCCCGGAACTATGTGATACGGCAATCATAGAAATGAAAATCGCCGATCTCACTGATGACGGACGCAAAGACGTTTTGGTTGGGGCCTTTAGCGATGGGTATGACTGTTTGGAGGAAAGAGGTATTGCGTTACTAAGGAGCCAGGGTGATAGGCTTTTTAATTCTGTTGAGTGGGTTGTGCGCGAAGCGGGGGGCTATCTGGCGGATTTCGATACCGGGGATCTCAATAATGACGATTTGCTGGATTTGAGCTTTGTTTATACTGGACCAAGAACATTTTTGAATGTAGGTGATGGGCAATTTGAAGAAGGCTATCATATAGAAGATATGCCGCCACAGTATATTGTAATTTAAGTTTTAAATCTCGATGGATATTCCGACATTGCTACGTCTGACGATCTATTTGGGTAGATAAGCGCGGTTGCCAAGGGATTTGGAAATGATACCTCTGAGGTAGTCCAAACGATAGAAACACGGTTTCGTGATATGTCAGCTTCTGAGCTTGATGACAATCCAGGGCCGGAAATAATCGGATATAATGAGTATACTCTCAATGTCCTTCTCAATGTGACTCATCTGGATCCCTCTTCAGTATATGAGGCATCTGCAGCGCTTAGATCTAGCTTGCAAGTTATACCTTTTATGGGTAATAGAAAGGTGGTGTGGGAGGGCGGGATCGCGAGGTCCCGTCCTACCCGATGGGTGTCGGCAATACGACAGTATTTCGGCCTACTGCCGGGATCGTTGTGGAACACCTTGGCTTGTAAGGTTTTATGTTAAAGGTACGAAAGCTGCTACCTGTAGGTTCCCGCTATCACATCCAGCAACGGCACCAGTGCAATGACGGCGATGTTGCCAAATGGCAAGATGGAGGGAACCAAGTGATGCGGTATATTTTTCTGTGCTGGTTTTTGCAGCAACTGATATCGGGGTGGTTTTTGAATTCAGCCGCCTGTGGTGATGAACTGGAACTTGTGCCCCCGAATAGTTGTGTGGACATATCCATTACTGGATTTGTAGTCGATATTGAGAACCAAGTTCCAGTGCCCTTTGTCATGGTGTGGTTGATCCTGGCTGATGAGGATGGAAGTGAGAATGGGAACGGGAACGGTGATGAACCGGATTACCCGTCGCGGATGCCCATTGGATGGAAGAAGGCGGAATGGAACGGCTGGTTCGAGTTTCATGAATCCATTCCCCCTGAGTATCTAAACGGGGTGCAAATTCTGGTTTTAGCCGACGACTATCTCCCCATCCTCTTTCCCCTGCAACCCGACGAAATCTCTGCAGATTCGCATGATCTGCTGCTTGAATTGATTCGGAGCGATGAATGAAACAGTCAATGATGCGCGATGAGGGACGGCTAGGCCTCATCATATGGATCTTGCTCCTTCTTGTCGGATTTGGTGTTTGTTTCCTTCCGGTGGGGGCTCTTGGGGATGGATCTGTTCCGCCGGCCTGGGAGAAATTAGATCTCAATCGAGTGGGGGATATCCTAGATAATCCCCCGGGCCGTTTGCCGAGCCGGATGGAACTCAAGTCGCATTTGGGATCATGCGCCGAGCCGCTGGCGTGGGAATGGGATAGTGTGCAAGCGGCGGTCGATCGGATCACCCATCATTTGAACGGGGAGGATCCGGAGGTGCCCATCTGCAGGGCGTCGGCGCTGGTGCTTTATCAAATTCTGACACAGCTACGCGTTGTTCTCCCCCAAAATGTCTGTGCGCCTGTTGATGAAATCGAATGGGGGTATCCGGTGCTCACATTGATTGGGCAAATGCGGGAGCAGATATTGAAACTCGTCGGCGAATACCCGGAAGATCCGGCTGTTTTCATGGCGCTTCTCGCAGCAACCGCGCTTCGGGTCGAAGGGTCCGCCTGGTTCCCTGGGATAGACCGGCAGCTCGCCCTGGTGCCTCCTCATCCTGCCTGGGCGCGGATCTGGTCGAGCGAACTGGCGCGGCAGATGAAGGGGATTCAGGATCCCTTGCTGGAATTGGCGATCTCTGAACGCGTCCGTGTCATGCTTCCGGAGAAACGATTTTCAGACGATCAAGAAAGCAATGCTGTCGTTCAGGTCCCGCGCCGGATGGGACGGGAGTTGGAGCGGCAGTTACTAATTCAGTTTTCCGCCTATAGATTGCGTCATGGCCGATACCCCGATGAGATATTCGACGCATCGGGCGGGCTCGTTGATTGGTTGCGGGCGGCTCTCGAGGGTGATGCGCTCTGTTGGATCACTGCGATGCCGGGATTCCGGCTGTCCGGCTATACATTGCAGCCGTCCGGCTGTTCCTGCGAACTCATCGGTGTGGGTTTTGAATATCACCGGACAATAGCAGCACAAGACTAAATCCGTAAAAAGATCAGAAAATTTATTACGACCACAAGGAGGTGGTTTGTCATGAGGAAGCTATATCTTGGAATCATCTGTGGCGCGGCGCTGTTTCTTGGTGGGTTTTTTTCAATGGCGTGGGCTGGAGCGATTTCAGTGGAGGATTATCTGCCGGTCATCCGCTATGACGCTTCTTACGAGGTGTTTCCGCTGAGAATGACCGCTCTGCCTGAGTTTTACGGATTGGGCGATTATATAGAAATGAATTGGGAGCTTTACGAGCCGGGGAACACCTATTATCCGCAAGATTTGTCCGTCAGTGTCCATGTAACTGAGGATTGGGATCCTGATTTTACCTGTGAGCCCAATCCGGGAGGCGCCTTTCATGTCATCCAATATCATTACTACTATGCCCGTAATGACCATTGGTTTGATGTCTCCGATCATGAGCACGATTGGGAGTGGATCTATGTGGTTGTTTTTGATAACGAATCATGCGGCCATATTCCCTATGCCGTCTCGCTCAGCTCTCATGATGAGGATAATCATCTTAGCGATGTCTATTTCTATCCATGGGTTTCGCATGGCCCGTATATTGAAGTGGAGGATGGGACACATCCTGTCGCTTATCTTGAAGCAGGCAATGCCTTTTCAAGTACCGGCTCTGGGACGGAAACTCTGGATTGGGAGGATTTCTTAGCAGGCTATACCATGGAAGATGGATCGATGACCTTCTCCTCCTGCAACGGGGATGAGGTTGTTTTTAATGAGACATTGGCCTACGGCATTGACGGATACTTTGAATGCCGGATCATCCGCACACCTCCCTGGTCAAGGATCCACTGGGAAGATTCATTCGCTCTCGGGCAATTGTCGACAGATAAATTAGACAATACGCCGGAACCCTGTCTTCCAATTTGCGATGATTGGTGCTGCTATCCCGGATGCACCTGGGGGCAATTGAGGTCTTGCTCCGAGCAGCCCTATCATTCATTCGGAAGGAATCCGCGGGGCCGGTCGCGCCCCTCCGGCATCATTTCGACATCGGCGGGGAATCGGCTCTTCTGGGAGGATTGGGACGAAGCAGGAGTCGAATTCGCTGTTCTACGCAAGGATGTGGGCGGGAGCGACTGGGATACGCTCTCCGTCATGACCGATTCAACCTATATCGATCCGTACCTTTCTGGGGGAGACCGGATCCAGTACAAGATTCTCAGCCGTGAAATCGATGCGTCACCTTCCCGTCTTACCCCCGTGGCCGCCCAAGGTGTCATGGAGGTGCGTTCCCTTTTGGATTTGGAAATACCACTTGTACAATTAACCCAATGTGGTGACTGGATCTTCGGATTTTCCTATGATGGATTTCTGCATCGGCTCACCGTGGCGAGCGACGAGTCAATACAGCTGATGTCATCACACGACCTAAGGGACTGGGGATTGTTCGAAGGATTGGCCGATGTCCCCACACACATGACCAGCGAGTTGGTCTATTTTGGGCA
The DNA here is from genome assembly GCA_018831195.1 of Candidatus Eisenbacteria bacterium. NCBI lineage: Bacteria > Candidatus Eiseniibacteriota > Candidatus Eiseniibacteriota bacterium. The sequence goes on from JAHJDP010000099.1 coordinate 110,608, forward strand.
TCGGGATGAGGATTACTGGTCATCTTATGTATTGCTAATGGCGATCCCGGGTCGCGGGGTGGCTGTCTTTCTGGTCGATCAAGAGTCGGGACAGCTCACATTTCAATCCGTGGGCCCGCCCGAGGCGTATGAAATGGCGGTTGTGGAGGATAGAGTCTTCACGGCGCAAAGTGACGGCCTGGGTTCCTGGAAGTTGGTGGAACCGGAGCACTCACCCGTAATGTTAGTGCAGCAGCAGGAGCCCTTTGTCCCGGTGGGGATGTATCCACACTGCCGTTCGGTCTATGAGGGCCCGGGTTATTCAAGAATCACCGCCGTTTTTGACGAGCCGGGCGAAGAAGCGGATGGGGTCTATATTCTTGGGAGTGTTTTCAATGATGGGTGGGTTCCCCTTGGTAGTTTGCATGGATGCCCGCCGACCGAATCGTGCGAACTCACTCCAATGAAGTGGGAGATTGAAGATATTGATTCCGAACAGGGTTTGATGATTCTGCGCGACATCTCCGGGCATCATTGCTATGCGCTGGTGGACGTTTCGAACCCTGAATACCCCGGCTATTTGGGCACTTTGGAAAACGATCTATTCTCATTTGTAAGTTTTGTGGGGTGGTGGAATGGATCAACGGCGACGCTGCTCCCTGGTGGGTACCAGTTGCTGGCGGGGCATACTTTTGTTCGATATGGGGGATCGGATCAATTGCGGATTTGGGGCGGATTAGAACTGTACAAGAGTCCTTTGCTGAATGATCCGTACGGCTTCCAATATATAACGACGATTGCCGATGAAGGGTTTAATGCCCTTGATAGGCTGGACCTCATGCCCACCGATTTGCTCAGCTGGCCGGGAGCGGATGGGAGCCTCATCCTGGTTTCCTATTATGACCCGTTTGAAGACACGGATGCATCCGGCCGCCTGGTCCTTTATGGCGCGGCATCCGATCTGCCCAGCGCCGGGCTTGATCGCCGGGAGAGTGGACCGGTTTCGTTGTATAAAAACCCGCTGCAATTCGGCCAGCCGTTCCCCAATCCAACAATATCCGGCGTGGAATTCCCGATCTCTCTCTCTCGGCCGGCGGACATCAGCTTGCGTGTCATTGACCCCTCCGGCCGGTCTGTTTGTGTGCTGGCCCGGGGGCGGTTTCCATCGGGGAGCCGGCAATTCCATTGGGATGCAAGAAATGGTAGCGGGTTGAGAGTCGCTCCCGGAATCTATTTCATTGCAGCGATTGTCGACGGCCGGATGGCGGGAGTCCGCAGGACCGTGTTGGTTCGTTGACCGCCGGAATTACCGTCAGGCCGCTTTGAGAGATGGCGGACGATCGATGAGGTTGTTGAGGATCTTGAGGACACGAGGTGTCTTTTGTACAAGAGCTGCTAACACATCCTTGGAGATTCCAATCCTCTTCATGACCGCAACTACCGCCTGCGGGGGGTGGTAGGCCATCGCCTCGAGGTTGAGGGTTCTCGCCGCCAAAGTGTGCGCGACCGTGAGGAGTCCGGTTTCCTTTGAGATGTCACGGTTTGGATCCCGGTCATGAAATTCAATGACGGCATCCGCGATCGTTCTGTCGAACCCCCAGCCGATGATCAAATCATGCGCGAGCCGGGCATGATCCGCTTCAAAGATCACCGCTTCCGGCACCAGGGGATCTATTCCGCAGGTTTTTGAAAAACGGCGGATTTCCCCCATGAGGGTTGGTTGGTCTTCCAGACGGAGGAGCAATCCCACCTCTTCCAGCAGGCCGAGATGGGCTAGGTGGCCGGGTTGGGGATATTTGAGAAGCCGGCCCAATTCCTGGGCCCACACCGCCATGGCGAGCATGGAGTAGCGCAACTCATCCGGATCCATGGCGAATCGAAGAGGTGTTTTAATGTTTCCTGACAATCCGGTCTGATACGAAATCTGCATGTTCGATGGTGGATTCATTTCCAAAGATGATGACACTGGAAGGACTCCATCCAACCATTTCGGGATCGCCTTCCATTCGGAATCCGTCAGTTCGGTTCCCCGGCCGGCTAGACCCGGAGGGGGCGGAAGGAGATAGGTTCGATCATGTCCCCACAATTTAAGGATGCCCGTTGTTGAGAAATTCTGATCTTCAGCGTGTTCCTCTATTTCTTGTTGGATCCCATCAGAGATTGCCGCCGCCGGGAAATAGTGCAGCCTTTCCGGTCCCATGGCTTCCAATGTGCGGCGGAGACCCTCTTGGAAAAGTTTGAGGGGATCACGGGCTGATGGGGTATTCGACGGAGCCTGTGTTTCCTGCGATCGCTGATGTTCCGGGTTTGGCTGGGGTGTCGACTCAAGCGTGGGCAAGAGCCAAAGCGACGAAGGCTGATTGACTTTCACTCGAACCGATGGCGGCCGGCTTCGATCGAGATCCGCCCAACCCATGACATCCCCGGCATTCATCGCATGATTCAGCGCGGGTCCGGAGCCGGCGGTCAGTTTTCCATTGCCGAGATAAAAGAGCCCGGTGGTTGGCAGTATGGGTGTCAGATCGTGCTCGCCGACATCGATAGGCAGGACAACCGCGTCGGACAGAATCTCGATCTGCTCTTTACGACTCATCTTTTTAAGAAGACCCATGGCCACCAGATTGTGGAGGATTCCCCGGCCGGAGATGGACAAAGCTTGAAGCATCATGGCCTGGCTGAAACCGGTGGAGTAGGCCAGATCATAGTAGACGCAGCCACCGGTCAGAGAAGAACGTTCATTTCGTAGACACCGCGTGAGAATGACTTTGGGAACGGAAGAATGAATCCGGATCGCCGCGATGGCTTGAGAGGGCAGGGCGGCGCCGCGGGCATCACCCATCGGCTGGGCGGCAAAGCCGTGGCGGGACAATCCCCGGCCTCGGAGAGGAATCCGCTTTCCGCCTCCCTCCGAAACGATGAAGACGTCAAAGGGATGGGGATATTTCAAACCGTGATTCTGTGGAAGGAATGCATCCTGATGGTGCGTCACGTTTTGGCCTCAACTTGTTAACTGCAGTGATAAGAACCTGATTCTGCGCATCTTGTGGTGTCTCCAGGAGTCATCGGATCCCCGGCCTGACTTCCTTAGATGACGGATGGGCACCCCAAAGCCCGACGTTCGCGGGCATTGGCCGGTGCCGGGCATGAAAAGGGTGTGTGGCGGGAGGAAGGTAAAAATAGCTTGAAAATATGCCGCCACAGCCGTCAATATTAACTAGAGGTCGGTCAGGAGGCCGGCCCGATATCAATACTATCCTGGCGCTCCTTCCGTGGGCGCCGCATGAGGTTAAGACCATGCTTAGTCGAATTCACATCGTACCCAACAGGTGCGGGATGTTCTCAAGCCGGATGGCGATTGCCGATTCCATTAAGAATTTGGATTGCCAGGGCGGCGTATATTCCTGCTCTGTTGTCCCGACGAATTGCAGACAAACGCAATTGCCGGGAACAGGGGGCCTCGAAATATGAGGTTTCTTGATGGGTACAGCTGGTGGAGTCAACGGCTGAGCGTGGGAGGACCTGCTTCCCGTTAGTTCTCTTCAAAATCAGCCTTTCACTCTGAGCGCACGGAGTTTCCTGAGTCCTGCGTTGGGATAAGTCTTTTATCCCTCGACGGATCTCACCCTCCGGCCATTGCGTTCGCTCCACCGGCTCTGAAATGAGTCATTCAACCAGGGGGCGGCACGTCCCTGATATATCCGCTCAATCGGTCTCGCACCGGTTCCTTGGCGGGTGGTGGAGGAGGAGAGGAGATGTTTGCCCACGGAGTGAGTAACGAATTGTTAAAGAGTCTTTTTGACCTCAGGGATCCGGTCGTTCATTTTCTTGAGGGTAAGGGTGTTGTTCGTGACGATGCCGAGGATATCTTTCAGGATACACTGTTGGCGTTCCAAGAGGGATTGGGCCGGTTTGATCCCCACTTCGGAGCCTCAATGGGTCACTCTGTCAGCCGGCATCGAGGCCTTGTTAAAGCAGGCTCCCCGTGGATTCGGAAAGAATGTGTGGTGGAGAGCGTTTCACCTGACCTGGTGAAAAGAGCCCGCCGCTGGTTCTGGGGTATTCTTAGAAACAAGGTCCGGGCGCACTATAGACATTGCAGCCGATGGATCCGTGAAGTTCCCGAACAAACAGCAGATCCGCCGGATTATCTTGTCATCCGACTGCCTGAGCTGCTGAGCCGTCTCACGGATCAGGAAGCAGAGGTTCTCACCCTGAGATTTATGGAGGGTGCTGATCTCGCCCGGGTGGCTGAACATTGTGGTGTCAGCGTTCCTACGGCGCATCGGCGGGTGCGGCAGGCATTGGTCGCCGCCAGGGCGCAGATTTAACAATAATATTGCCGGCAATAGGATGCCGGCGCATAACCTCAACCCCCGGATCCCGGTACTTATGGGATCCGGGGCTTTCTGTTATCAGCGCAATCTGACGAGTCTCTGGGTCTTCGATTCGAGGCCCAGGGTCAGGCGCGCAAAGTAGACGCCCGATGCGATCTTGTCGCCATGATTATCCCGCCCCGACCATTCGAATGTCTTTTGGCCCGCAGTCATCCGTCCATCGATGAGGCTGGCGACCCGGCGACCTTGTACATTAAAAATCTCAAGCCGGGCCTCTTCATCACGGGGGATGGTGAATCTGAAGAGGGTTGAGCTCTTAAATGGATCGGGTTGGCAGGGGCTGAGGGTCAGCCTCCAGACCGTATCCGGGGTCACCACTCCGGTCCCCGCGCCATTGCTGGCGCCCGGCGTGGGGATGCTGAAAAAGATCCAGGGTGAGCCCCCATCGGTGGATCGTCCCTCGCTGATATCGGCGGATTGAGCGCCGAAAGTATAGGTGTCAATCGCCTCGTTGCCCGCTGTGAGTCGTCCAAAGAGCCCGAGATCCTCCCCATCACCGCTCAGTTTGAAATTGGTGTGGAGCGGGCCCTCTTCTTCATCATTGTCGCACCAGAACAGCAGAAAGCCTTCGCCGGCAATACTTGTATCGGGGAGGGCCCATTGGGTGGGGTTCGCCAAATCATCGGTGAGATAGAGCCCGCCCAGCGCCAATGGATCTGGGCCGGGATTATAAATTTCAAGCCAGTCTTCGTAGGAGCCGGAACTGTCCTGGATACCGGAATTGTTCAAGGCGATAAACTCATTGATGAAGAGGGTGATTTCTTCGGGCTCGGTGGGATTCTGATTCTCGGCGCCGGGTGTGGCCAGGCTGAGAAGCTGCCAGTCACCCGTGGCGTCGGGCCAGCGGCCGTAAGGTTGCTCGGCGCCCAGCGCGGGGATCGTCAATGCATCGCGAATGACCGAGCCATCCAGGAAGAAGAGATCTTCGCCGCCGGCGCTCAGCTTGAAGCTGGTGTGCAGGGACCCTTCCGAGGTTTCGCCATCGGCCCAAAGAATAAAATATTCACCCGGTTGAATCGTCGTGTCGGGAAAGGCATACAGTTGGGGATAGGCCATATCATCAGTGAGATAGTAGCCGAAGAGGTTCACCGGGCCAGCGCCGTTGTTCACAATCTCGATCCAGTCATCAAAATCACCATAATCGTCGGCCAGCGTTTGGTTGTTATCGGACATAACTTCATTAAGAACAAGGCCATCAGCAGGCGTCCATGTACCGATACGGCCGCGCAGCCAGCTGTCGCGAGCCCTAATAAAGGTTTCCAATGCCGGGATTATTCGCGGCCCGTCATAGATATTTGAGGTCATGGCATTGTCGAACTCGGTATTGGTGAACATCTTGTTATTATCCAAGTAGACAAAAGGCCGGATAAGATCCCGCATCGCTTCCATACGCGCCACGAGCCTGTCAGGATCGGCGGCGCCGGCCATCAATCTCTTGAAATGACCAAGGTAGATCTCTTCATACTGGGGGATATCCCAAAGTCTCTCGGCGAGAGGCCTATTCTGACCCGGCTGGGGATTGACCCACAGTGGATCAAGCTGCCTCAGCTGCGTTTGGGACAGATTCCACATGTTGAAAATGCCCCATGACTCATTGACATCCCACTTAGAGAAAACGAAGCGGCTGTCGAGGTCGCGGTGATAAAGGTAGTAATTGACGCAGCGCCCGATATAGCTGTCGAGATTGACGGTGAGGTTGTCAATGGCGAGCATGGCCAGTGCGGAACTGACCTCCATGATTTCAGAGAGCGTGTCCGGCAATGAGGCAAGGGAGGTGTTATTCAATTTGTCGGTCAATTCCACAAGTGATGACCAATCGTTTTCCTCTTCATTGGTTTTTAGCTCATAGTCGGCGTAATATGATGATTCATTCGTACCCAGATACTCGAGTGAACCATGAGGTTCGCCTTTCCAAAGATTGCCTTCTTCGCCGGGGCCGAACCGGCTTTCGATGAATTCTTGGTCGAACTGCTCTACTAATGTATAGAGACCCCAATAGGTATTGTTTATATAGAGCGCGGCGAAATTGGTTCGTTCCGTCGGCAGCCCGGCGGCTTCACACAATTCATAACATGACTTTTCGCGAACGAAGGAAGGATCCATAAAGCCGTTGTTGAGATTCAATTTATCCAATCCATAGACGGTTTGATCCAATACATATTCATCGATATCCAATTTGAATGATTTTTTAACACCCGGATAACTGCCATAGCTGCTGTTGCCTTTGAAGCGGACACCGATGGAATCAAACTGCACAACACCCCATTCAAACGAACCCGGGAGATAGGGAGGGTCATCGGGGTAGTTTTCGAAATTATCCTCCAAGAGAGTCCACCAATTCGGTTGATCAAAGGTGAGGCGGATTTCATGGACCGCATCGCCGTCGAAGAGGGGATGCGCCGGCGGCTCAAGCGAGGCCTGAGCGGGCGAAAGAAGAAGCAATAACATGAGAGTCAATACGGCCATCAGGATCAAGCGGTCTTTCATCGATGCACTCCTCATCTTAAAGCCTTAAGTTCTGTCGGCGATCACCACCGCCGGTCCCTCTTGCATTCCCAAAACGCATCGTCATTTAAATACTTGCGAAAAATCCGCATCTCTCTCCAATGGATGAATATTCATGATATCATAAAATGGTCAAATGCTCTAGTCTCTATTCTAACAATAGGTTAAAGGTCCTCTGGGTTGTGGTGAAAGCCGAAAGATTGACAAAACCTTGCCGCGCGAGCGCAAGTTTGCCGGCGCTTCAGCGTTTGGATGGGTGAGATGTGAGAGAGTCTCTAACCGACGACGAACTTATGGCGCGCGGCGCCAACGGCGATATGGATTCATTCCGTATTCTCGTCGAACGGTGGGAAAGACCTGTCTTTATCTTTCTCGATCGAATGCTGGATTCGCCGGAGGAGGCGCAGGATCTCGGCCAAGAGACATTCTTAAAGATGTGCCGGGAGGCGGAGCGCTACCAACCCTCCGGCCGGTTTAAGAGCTGGCTCTTCCGGATAGCGGGCAACTTGGCCCGGAGCCGGCTGAGACGAAGAAAAATCTTAAAATGGATCCGATTTGAACCGGAGAAACATGATCATGGCGCATCGGCCCGACCGGCGGATCGGGATCTTGAAGCCCGCGAGATCCGGGTTATGGTGCGCGAGGCGCTGCGCCGGCTTCCGGAACGCCAGCGCCAGGCGGTCATCTTGAGACAGTTTGAGAACCTGGATTATAAAGAGATCGCAGAAGCGATGGGAACAACCGTCTCAGCGGTTGAAACGCTGCTGCATCGTGCGATGAGGGCCCTCAGAGAGGATTTGAGCCGAAAGAAGATGGAAGAGTCATGAAACCTGCCCCTGTTCATATTGATACAAAAATTGAATCCTTCTTGGATAAAGAACTCTCCCCGGCTGAGAATGACGCCGTACAGGAGCATTGTGCCACCTGTCCGGTTTGTGAACGCTTATTGAAAGAGCAGATCGCGGTGCGCAAGATGCTGGCCGGTGTCACAGGAAGCGAGCCGATTCGCCCGATGTGGAACGGCGTTCGCGAACGGCTCATTAAATCTGAACCGCAGCGGCTCAAATCCGCCTTTGCTCTCGGCGCAACAGCGGCCGCGGTCGGAGTTTGTGTAGGGCTTTTCGTTGGATCATTGCAGACACACGCACCGGAGATGGAGTCATCGAATCTCTGGTCTAATGTCGGATCGACAATAACCGGCGAGACAGATGAGTTACTCCCGTCGCTCTATCTCAACACGTCGGATGAAGAAGGGAGCTGATGGCCATGAAGCGTTGGTGGTTCTTACTCCTCGCCTTCTCTCTCGGATTGAATGGCGGGCTCCTCTATGTCGAGTTGTTCGGGAAGGGGCTGAATCCGGATCATTCGGAATCATCCGGAGCGATCGGATCCCGAGAGTTCGATGGGCCGGGCGGCCATAGGCGGCCACCGGGGGCGGCGCCCAATCCAGTCATCTTGGTTGAACAGCATCTCCGGCAGATTGCTGAACCGCTGGGTCTCAGCGCTCTACAGAGGGATGAGATCGCCTCCCTATTGACCGGGATCCTTCCACTCATTCTAGAGCAGCAGCAAGGGCTCCACGAAGCCCGCCGGGCGTTGGCGGATCAGTATGCGGCGCCTGATCTGACACCCGATCTATTCCGAAGGGGTGTTGATCGTTTAAATGCGGTGCAGGCTCGCTTGGATTCGCTGGTGGCGGAGGCGATGCTCCAGGAGAGCGTCATCCTTACGTCCGAGCAGAGACGAGACTACATTAAGATAATGCCCATCGGCCAGTATATGGGTCCGCCGGCGAGGGATCTCGGGCCGGGAGACCCGAACCATCGGCCGCCTCCACCGCCGCCCCGCGGCCATTAATGTCTAAGAGAAACCCCGATCCGGGCAAAACCGGATCGGGGTTGCGGAGAAGCATTTCAAGGGTCCTTTTGCTCTGGCCCGCCCCCTCGCGGCAACCACCAGAATGA